>NZ_BAABAT010000013.1:0-256452 GCF_039537565.1 Dactylosporangium darangshiense | reverse complement strand
TCACCCTGACGGTGCCCTCTCGAACTGGACGATAGAAGCCTGAAGAACCTCTATCTTTCCAGCTCGCGGGGGCATCATCGCATCCGGGCCCTCGTGCTCACATCAATCCCATCGGTGGATCAGGGCTCAGATATCGGCGAGATCTTCCCAGCAAGTTACCGGATCGCCCTCATAGCACCGCGACCGCGTTGACGAACAAGAAGTCGTTCGATCGGCTGCGGGGCGTGTCGCGCCATCGGCGCCGGCCAGCGGCGAACTGTCGGTCGATCCATGAGGTGAGCGCGGCCTGGGCGCTGGTGCCGGCCCACCAGCCGGTCAGGATGATCGTGAGGAGCCCGATGGCGGAGATCGTGTAGTCGATCAAAGCCTGCAATGGTGCGGTCGATGGGGTGGTGTCGTCGAATGTCCAGGCGACGAGGAGGCGGCTCAGCACGGCGAGGGTCAGGCCAACGAGACCGCGGAGGGCGAGTTCCCGGACTGAGGATGCTCAGGTCACGTTGTTCCCTTCCGATCGCATGGCTCCAGTTTGAGCGGTCGACCTCGTTGCGGGCTCTCGATGGCATCTCGTCTGATGCATGCCGGGCGGGCGGCGGGCCACACGCGCCCGAGCCGCGCTGCGGCTCAGGCGTCAAGGAGACGGCGCAGTACGTCGGTCGCGTGCCCGAGTTGGACGTCGGTGAGGTCGCGGTGGGTGACGGCCCGCACGCGGCAGGGTCCAACGGCGGTGAGCAGGACGCCGCGTTCGGCGGCGGCCGTGGTGAGGTCCGGGCCGGTCCAGCGGCTGGCGGTGAGGTCGAGCAGGACGATGTTGGTCTCGACCCGGGCAGGGTCGACGACGCCCAGGCCAGCGAGGACCTTCGCGAGTTCGCGGGCGCAGCGGTGGTCCTCGGCGAGCTGGGCCAGCTGGTGGTCGAGCGCGTAGCTGCCTCCGGCGGCGAGGACACCGGCCTGGCGCATCGCGCCGCCAGCGCGCAGCCTTAGCCGCCGGGCGTCGGCGATGTGGTCCGGGGTGCCGACCAGAACCGATCCGGCCGGGGCGCCGAGCCCTTTGGACAGGCACACGGCGACGGTGTCGAATAGTCGGCCGTAGGTGTCCAGCGGGGTGCCGGTGGCGATGTGGGCGTGCCAGAGCCGGGCGCCGTCGCAGTGCAGCCCGACGTCGGCGCGGCGAGCGACCTCGTGGAGGGCGGTAAGCCGGTCGAGGGGGTGGATGAGACCGCCGGGGAGGTTCGCCGTCTGCTCGACGGCGATTGCCTGCGTTGGGTTGGCGAAGCCGCCGCCCGGCCGGATCATGGCGGCGACTGCCGCGGGGTCGATGATCCCGTCGGGGCTGTTCCAGGTGCGGGTGGTGATGCCGCCGTGGACGGCGGCGGCGCCGGCCTCGTAGCTGACCACGTGCGCGTCGTCGGCGCAGAGCAGTTCCCCGCCATGCGGGACGAGGGTTTGTACGGCGACGGAGTTGGCCATCGTCCCCGTGGGCAAGAATAGGCCAGCCTCGTGTCCGAGCAGGCCCGCGACGCGGGTTTCGAGGTCGCGGACGGTGGGGTCTTCGCCGTAGACGTCATCGCCGACCTCGGCGTTGGCCATGGCGGCCCGCATGCCGGCGCTGGGTCGGGTGACGGTGTCGCTGCGTAGGTCCGCCACGATGCCGGTTTTGGTCGTCATGTCTCAGCTCCGTCGGCGAGGTCGGCGATCGCGGTCCCGACGTGGTCGGGCTGTTCGAGGGGCAGGTCGTGGCTGCCGTCAACCCACCGAGTGGTGACCGGCCGTCGCGCCTGATCGAGGGTGTGCCGCAGGGCCCGCTGCTGGGTGGCGGCCGCGACTGGGTCTCGCGGGTGAGCGAGCACCGCCACGGTCGGGACGGAGATACGGGCGAGCAGCGCGGCAGGGTCGGCGCGCCACAGGCTGTGGGCGAGCTGGATTTCGTGTTCGACGGCCAGCCGCAGCCGGACCGGCCCGGACCCCGTCCCGCCGTTGGCGGGGGTGGGCTGGTAGTTGGCCAGCAGTGACGGGACGGCGTCGTCGGGCAGGCCGCGGCCGTGGGCCCAGGCGGTTAGCATCGCCGGGGTCGGGGCGATGCGCCGGTCGAGTCGCATCGCGTACTGCGCGTCCCACCAACTGGCGCCGAACAAGATCCGGGGGTCGTAGATGCCGCCGTCGACGAGGCACAGCCCGTCGACGAGGTCGGGCCGGTGCACGGCGAGGTGCAGGGCGACGGTGGCTCCGAGGCTGTGTCCGGCGACCACGGACCGGCGTAGCTGGAGTGTGCCGAGGACGGCGGCCGTGTCGGCGGCCAGGGTTTGGATGGTGTATCCGCCGGGCGGGGTGCTGGACTGGCCGTGGCCGCGGTGGTCGATCCGCACGACCCGTCGGCCGGGCAGGCGGTCTGCGACGAGGTCCCACCAGCGGTGGGTACTGGCCAGGCCGTGCAGGAGCACGACGGCCGGGCCGGACCCGGGCACGTCGTGGACGGCGAGGTCAACGCCTGGGGCCACGGCCACCGCCCGGATAGGGGTTGCTAGACGGCTGCTGATGGCGCACCTCCCGGCGTGTCGATCCGGTTGGGGGTGCCGGTGAGCTGGTCAATCGCGGCGGCGATGCCGGCAGGGGTGCGGTTGAGCGCGACGGTGACGTAGGGGACCTCGACGCCGAGGGCTTCGCTAAGCGCGACGCACAGCTGCGCGACGAGGAGCGAGTGCCCGCCGGTGTCGATGATGTCCGTGTCCGGCCGCATCGGACGGTCGAGCACCGCCGCCACGACCTCCAGCACCCGGGGCAGGCTGGCCTGCGCGGTCGTATCATCGGATCCCGGCGCCGGATCGGCGCTAGTCTCGGCGGCCCACCGGAGTACCACGTCGCGGTCGACCTTGCCGCTGGCGGTCAGCGGCAACGCCGCCACGACGCGCACGAGGTCCGGCACCGCGAACGGCGGCAGCAGCGCCCGGGCGTGATTCCGGACCGCAGCCACGAGGCCAGCCGCAGCGGGCTCGGCCAGATGCTCGTTGTCGGCGATGAGGTAGGCGACGAGGTGGTCGGCGAGGGCGACAACTGCGCAGCCGAGTACCGCCGGGTGGGCGGCGAGGACATGTTCGACCTCGCCGAGCGTCAGCCGGTGCCCGCGGAGCTTGACCTGGTCGTCGGCGCGGCCGACGTACGTCAGCGTGCCGTCGCCGCGGCGGGCGACGAGGTCGCCGGTGTGGTACCAGCGCAGCCCGTCCGAGTCGGTGGTGAACCGGGTGGCGGTGGCGGCGGGGCTGTCCGCGTAGCCGCGGGCGACGCCGATCCCGCCGATAAGCAGCTCCCCAATCACTCCTGGTGGAAGTGGTCGGCCGTCGGCGTCGACGACCTGGGCGGTCACGCCGGGCAGCGGCGTGCCGATGTGTACGTCGGCGCCGGGGATGCAGGCGGCGACGGTAGCGGCCACCGTGGCTTCGGTCGGCCCGTACCCGTTGAAGACGCGCCGGTGCGGGGCGGTCCACCGGTCGACGAGGTGCGGGTGGCACACCTCGCCGACCGCGGCGACGGTCCGCAGATCGGGCAGGTCGAGGGCGGGGACGGCGGCGAGCACCGACGGGGTGAGCGTGACCACCTCGACTCGGTGCGCGCGCAGCAGTTGGGCCAGGGCCGGGCCGCCGACTCGGGTGGCCGGCGGGGCGAGGACGAGTGTTCCGCCGGCGGTGAGGGTCATGAGGATCTCGCCCATCGCTGCGTCCCACGACCACGCGGAGAACTGCAGCACCCGCGTGCCCGGGCCGACGGTGAAGATCTCGGCGAGGGCGGTGGCCATGTTGACCACGCCGGGGTGCTCGACGAGGACACCTTTCGGGATGCCGATCGAGCCTGACGTGAATACCACGTAGCACAGCGGCCCGTGCACCTGCGGCAGGCGGCCGCCGGACACCGCTTCCGGTACAGGCTGCGGTGCGAGGCCGGGGATGGGCTGAGGGCTACGCACGACGCGGACGTCGCAGACGACCGCCATGTGTTGCAGCCGCTGCAGCGGCCAGTCGGGGTCGAGGTAGAGCGCGGCGCCGCCGGTCCGCCACACCCCGAGCAGCTGTACGAGACCGTTGACGGAGCGCGGGTAATGCACCCCGACGACCTGGTCCGTGGTCACGCCGAGCCCGGCGAGCTCTGCGGCGACCGCGTTGGCCTGGGCGGTCAGCTCGCGGTACGTCGTCCACTGGCCGGTGTCGTCGATGACCGCGACCGCATCCGGCGCGGCTGCGGCCCAGTGCCAGATCAGGTCGTCGACCGTGGCGGTTGCGGTGACGGCGGGCAGGGCCGGGCTCATCGGACACCCGCCGGGGTGGCGGCGGTCAGCTGGACCGGCAGGCGGGAGAGGCCGCGGAGGTTGGCGTTGTGCCGCCAGGCCCGGCCGGGCAGCGGCGCGAGCAGCCGGTAGCGTGTCGCTAGCTCGAGGACGGTGCGGTGCGCCTCGAACTGGGCCAGCGGCGCGCCGAAACAGTGATGAGGCCCGTGGCCGTAGGTGAGCGGCCGAACCCCGGTCCGGTCCAGGCGGATCTCGTGCGGCGCGGGGAACGCGACCGGGTCGCGGTTCGCGGCGGCGAGCATCAGCACCACCGTCGCGCCGGCCGGGATGACCGCGCCGCTGGCCAGCACGACCCGCTCAGTCATCCGGCGGGCGGTGTACTGGGTCGGCGGGTGGAGCCGGCCCAGCTCCTCGATCATCTCGCCGATCAGGTTCGGCTCGCGCCGCACGAGCGACCACAGGTCGGCGTCGTCTGCGAGGGACATGATCACGGCCGAAATCAGATTCGTCGTTGTCTCCGATCCTGCGGTGGTGATCATCATGAGGTTGGCGATCACCTCGTCCCGGCTCAGCACGCCCGTATGGATCAACGAAACCAGGTGGTCGACCATCGTGCCGCCGGGCTGCTGTTCGTGGCGGGTGACGAGGTCGCGCAGGTAGGTGACGAGCTCGTCGACGGCCTGCAGCACCTCGGCCCGGCCAGTGGTGGGCACGTGCCCGGGGGCGGCGACCACGTCACCCCATGCGAGGGACCAGCGGCGGACGGTCGCCAGGTCGACGTCGTCCATGCCGAGCAGGTGCGCGGTGACGGCGATCGGCACCCGGGCGGCGATCGCCGCCACGACATCCACCCTGCCGGCGTGAGTCCCGGGCCTCGCCGGTGGCAGGTCGTCGAACGTGGTGGTGACGGCCTGGTCGATCGCGGCGGCGAGGCCGGTGCGGACGTGCCGGACTTGGACCGGCTCAGCCAGGGCCCGACGCAGCCGCCCGTGTTCGGGCGGGTCGGCGAAACTCACGTGCAGATCGAGGGCGTCGAATGCCGTCCGCAGCCCGGCGCCGGGGAACCGGGCGAGGGCGCCAGCATGGTCCATGCGCACCGAGCTCGCCGGATGGGTGAGCAGCAGCTGGACGTCGTGGTGCCGGGCGACCAGCCATGCCCCCGTCAGCGGATCGACCACAGGCCCGGCGTCGAGCAGCTCGGCGTAGAAGCCGACGGGGTCAGCGATGACCTCGGGTAACTGCAGGTGGAACAGCCCGAGCGGGCGTCCTGCGATGACGGTCATCCGGATCTCCTTCGAATTGGGGTCAGCCGGCCACGCCCGCCCCGGCGGGCCGGGGCGGGCGCCGGGCGATGTCGGTCAGCACGAGGTCGGCCACCAGCACGGCGAAGGCGCGGCCGAACCCGTCCGGTGCGTCGGCGGTGAATTGCAGCTGATGGGCCAGCTGCGGCCGGATCGTGGCCGGGTCCAGATCGGCGGGGTCAACGAGCAGCAGCACATCGGCGCCGGCCGGTAGGCGGGTGTGTTCGAGCAGGACCGCCTGCGTGGTGTGCCGCAGCCACCCCACGGGCGCTGCCGGGCGATCGAGGGCGTCGCTGACGAGCCGCAGCGAGGCGTCGAGATCTGCGTCGAGGCCCGCGGAGCCGCCGCGATGCACAGCGGCGAGTACGGCCGGCAGCAGCCAGGAGGCGGCGTCCCATGCGGTGGAGAACAGGCTGCTGGCCAGGACGGCGATCTCGTTGAGGGCGAGCAGGTCGTCTCGACCATTGCGGACGACCAGGAGGTCGTCGATGACGTTGTCCGGCTGGCCAGGGTTGTATGGGTCCGGCGGTTCCGCGGCGCGCCGGCGGACCACGGCGTGGATGTACCTCCGCAGGTACGCGAGAGACCGGGCGGCGCGGATCGCCGGACGCGGGTCCGGCGCGTCGCTGTCCGGCCCGAGCAGTGCAACGCGAGGTGGGACGAGCCGCGCGAAGTGGCCGGTGGACAGGCCGAATAGGTCATCCAGCATCGCGAGCGTCAGCCGGGGACCGAGGTCGTCGGCGAACGGCCCGGCGAGCTCGGGCCGGGCCATGGCCTGCTCGACGTGGCGGCGGACGTGCGGTGAGAGCCGCCGAGCCCAGGCGGTATGCGCCTGAGCGCGGCCGCTGGGCCACACCAGGCGGAGAGCGGCTTGGGCGCCGGCATGCTGTGGCGGTACGCCGGACCCGGCGATCGAGGGCGGCAAGTACCTGCCGTACAACGGCGCCGTGAAGTCGGCGATCGGCTCGACCGGGACCACGGTGGTGATGTCGGCGAAGGTCGTGGGGTCGCAGCATGCCTGCCCGACGGCGTCGGCGCCGACGATGACCCACAGGCCCAGGTCATCGTCGAAGCCGACCCATCCTCCAGCGTCGAGCAGTGCCCGCCAGCGCTCGGCGGGGACGCTGGCGGACAGCTGCAGGAACGGATCGAACGGCATGCGCGGGCTCCTCGGAGACATCGCGGACCTCGTTGGTCGGAGACTGATCGGGGCTGGTCAGTGACGGGGCAGGATGGCATCGGTCGGGGTGCCAGCGCGGCGGTGTTCGCGGCCGGTCAGGTCTGCGCGGTCGGCACCGCCGCCACGCGGCTACGTAAGGCAGGCGGCACCGGCCGGGAAGGCTGTGGACGGTCCCGTGCGAGCTCGTACAGGAATTGGTCGATGTGGGCCTCGGTCCGGCCGGGCATGCACACGATCCGGGCCCAGTCGCCGTCGACGGGCAGCGACCAGCGCTGCCGCAGCGTCGGCGACGGCGGGCGCAGCAGGACGGTGACCGCGTCCGGATGTGCCCAGGCCGGCCAGCGGGCCTCCTCCAGCCTGCGCAGCGTGTACCGGGCGAGAGCCCGGGCGCGGCGGGCGCGCACCGTGAGCCCGTCGACGCCGATGATGTTGATGACGTGCCACAGCTGCACGGCGGCGGCCCCGCCGCCGTCTCCGACCGGCCCGGTCGGGCAGCCGCCGATCGGCGTCGCACGATTCGCTCGAGGTGGTGAATCCGGCGCGGGCACAATGCGAAGCACAGCGACGGCCGAGTGCAGCGGCGTGCCGAGGAACTGGTGGCCGTCCACGACGATGCTGTCCGCGCCGTCGGCGAAGTCGATCCCGGCCCGCCTGGAAGCCGTGCGGTCGAGCAGCGCCCGATGCCAGCCGGCCAGCGGGGCGTCGACGTGGACGTGGACCGCGCCGCCGGCGGCGGCAGTGATCGTGCGGATCGCGCTGACGTCGTCGTGGGCTTCGCTGGCGGGGCTGCCAGCCGACGCCACAACCAGCCCAGGTGCACCGGGTCGGCGGTGCAGCATCGCTGCCAGATGCTGCACGTTCATCCCGCCGCCGGTCGTGTGCCGGATGACCTGCAGCGGCAGGCCGAGCCGGTCGACCGCGTCGCGGACGTGATCATGACCAGTTCGGCACAGGTAGACCACGGTGTCAGGGTGCCGTCGGCGGGCCTCGGCCAGAACGTCGATCGTCGCCATAAGCAGCCCGCCGTGAATGGCGCCCGACCAGCCCTGGGCTGGGGCGCGGAACAAGTCGGCGACGACCGTAAGTACATGCGTCGCGAGCCGCGCCACGGCGGCAGCCGGTTCCGGCGCCACGCTCGCGCGGTCGATGTGGTGGTGCAGCAGCGAGTCGAGCGAGGAGAAGTCCACGTCGGTGGCGAGCGGCTGCCCGAGCGCTGTCTGCGCGACCGCGTCGTAGCTGGACATCAGGTCGCGCAGTGGACCGGCCAAGACCGCCCTAGCGGTCACAGCGGCCCGTCCCGGTGCTGTCCGTCCAGCAGGACCGCGCCAGGGGGCCCGCTCGTATCACGGTGCCCGGCGGCGACGTCATCGGCGCCCAGATTCATGGCCGCGACGAGGCGACGGACGTCGTCGGACATGGTCGACCCGGTCAGCAGCGCCGTCTCGGCCACGGCCGCTTCCCGCCGCAACCGGTTCAGCAACGCCCGGCCGTCCTTAGTGATCCCAAGCTTGACCACGCGGCGGTCCTCGGCCGGGCGGCGGGACAGCAGTCCGCGGGTCTCCAGCCGGGTAACGATCCCATTCAGCGTGGCCTTCGCCATGCCCGCCCGGCGGCCAACGTCCAATGTCCGTGCTTCCGGACCGGCGCTGACCAGAAGCAGGACCGCATAGTCGGGCAGACTGAGGCCGGCCGGACCGAGCACCGACCGCTCGAGGTGGCGGCGGGCCGTCTTCGTGATGTGCCACAACCTCACCGTCAGCGGGACGGCGGGCTCGCCCGGCAACGCGCCGACGACAGTGTCGGGATGCGATCGCGACGTCGTCGTCATCGGCGGCCACCAACCACCAGCCACCCAACCCGCCACCACCGGCGCCGCGGCTGGCGGTGCCGGCCGCGCCCGTCAGCGACCCGATGATGCTTCGGCTGCTGCAACGCCTGATCCCGCGCCGCGCCCTCTGGCTGCGCCGGGCTGCTTGCCGTGTTGTCCATGCGGTTCCCCCGTAGCGTCGATGGACCGTGGCCAGCGACGCACGCACCAGTGCCGTACGTGACCGTCCGGTCCTGCCACCCTTGACACACCGCCCGCGAGCAGCGGTGACACCTGCTCGACACTGCCCCGACGGCACCGCCACGGGAACGTGTCAACCGGTGCCATCGCGTGCCAACCCCGCACCGTCACCAGCGCTCAGAACGCGACATCGTCGCGACTACCTACGCGCACGATGCAGTTATTCGTCGTCGCGTACGACGCGGGTCGAGAGTTCGCGACGGTGTCGCGACCTCTCGGTCGGTGTCGGGACATCGTCACCGCCCTAGCGGCAAGGCGTGTCGGCGCCGCAGCGCCGAAGATCGAGAGATGCAGCGACCGGCCGCGAGCGGACGCCGGTGCTTCGCGACGCGAGCCGCCGCCGGAGCCCGAAAGTCGCGACGACGTCGTGATCAACGCGCTTCCATGTGAACCGCGGCCGGCGACGCTGTCTCAATCGGTGCACGAGTTCAGATGATGGGGCTACCGTTGCGTCGCCCGCGTTGGCGAGCGGCCACACCGACCACGACGTCACGGCCATATCGAGGCGGTGCCTTGCCGCGAGACCTGATCGATCGTCGGCAGTGGCACGGCGTCGTCGATACGTGAACACTGCCGGTCAGCCGGGATGCGACAGCGGCCTGGGAGCGGAACGCCGCCGAGCTACCGCTGGCCAGCCACAGTTGCGCGCGGCGTGAACTGCACATCGCACCGGCTGCAGTAGTAGCGCCGCGCCCACGCTGTTCGCGCCGCCTGCCACGCCGGCAGCTTCGCCCGCTGGGCCCGATGCAACACGACGGTCAACACGATCGCACCCACTAGCGCACCGATGAGGACCATGAACAGCAGCACCAGCCCGACGATCGGCGCCTGGGTCAGATCAGCGCCTGCCAGGAGCGCGCCGCTGCACACCAGGACCACCATCAGCACACCAGCGGCCGCGGCCGACAGCGCAAACCAGGGCAGCGGCTTAGGTGGCGGGGCCAGCTTCGACCGCAATGGAAACGTTGTCGTCGCCCGACCGTTGAACGTGCCGAAGTTGCGCGAACCGACGTGCGTGCCGCGGACCGACGTGGTCGTGATGCTGGCGTCGTACACCGCGCTCGTCTTCCGTACCTGGTCCATGCGGGAGCACTTTGGGCACCGAAGGTCTTGACGTGGGGTCGCGGAGCCGCCGTGCTGCGACGAGGCAGAGACGCCTGTCTGCGGGCTGGTCATGGTCACTGCACCCCCCCGTTCCCCACACGATATTGATGCAAATGCCCGTCAGTTGTCCACCTCTTCGGCTGGCTGTGCCGGAGCAGCCTGCGCGCTCACGCGACATGCTTCCGGCGCGGACGGCGTCGGCCGCCGACCGCCGCCGCGTACTCCTCCGCTGTGATGCGTCGCGCGTCTTTCCACTTCCGCAGCACCTTGCTGGCGTAGTTGTGCGCCTGCGCCGCCTCGTCGAGCTCCGCGGCGGTCGGCACCGATCCGCCGGCAACGCGCCGCACCCAAATCGCCCACATCACGTCCTGGAGCGTCCGGACGACCGGAAGATCCTCGACCACATTCGACGGCTCGGCCGCGTCGACGGCACCTGCGCTGGAGTCCGCCTCGTCGTCGCCCGCCGTCCCCGGCAGCGTGGGCCGCTCCGGGGTGTCGATGACCAGCAGCGCATCGGGTTCCGGCTCGACCGCAGCCGCGTCCTGGACTGGGGGCAGCGCGCTCGCCGCGGTGCCGTCTACGGCGGCCAGCCGGGCCGGGGCGAGGTCGGCCGCGATGAGCGCGGTGAGCCCGTCGTAGTCGGCGCCGTCGGCGAGGCGCACCGCGATCTCGTCGAGGTCGTACACGGCCACGGCGATGTCGGCCGTCGTCGGGTCGACCGCCGCGCGGATCTTGCGATGCAGCACCTTGGCGATCGCGCTGGTGCGCTGCTCCTTGCGCTTCTCCGCCTTGGCCACCGCGATGGAGCTGTACAGCCCGAGCCGCGGGTCGGCCTTGGCCAGGTTCTTGGCGCGCAGCGTCACCCACGGATGCCGGACCCAGTGGCCCACGACCTCGTACACCGGGGTGGTCGGCGGCAGGTCGCCCTTGGCCCGCAGCCGGTCGCGGCGCTGGTTCTCGGTGTGCATCAGCCAGACGAGGTACCCCAGCGCGGACATGCCGGCGAAGAACCCGGCAAGCAGCTTGTTCTCGTGCGCCATCCAGTTGAACGCGACCGCGAACGCGGCGATCGCGGCCGACAGGATGCGCGAGGCGATCGCGCGCTCGCCGAGCCGGCGCCGCACGTCGGCGTTGGCGAGCACGACGATGCCGCCGAGCTCCAGCGCGCCGACCGCGGGGATTGCCCAGATCATCGGGATGCCCAGCGCCTCGACCGCGCCGGAGACCTGACCGGCCAGCGCCACGAGCAGGACCACGGCGTAGAAGGACTGCCGCATCAGCGCGCTGGCACGCACCGCACGACGCACGGCGTCGTCCAGGTCGGCCGCCAAGAACACCTGCGGAACTGCCTGATGGCCGATGACGCCTGTCGACGACCCGTTGCCACCCGGTACGGACATCCCGATGTGGCGGAGGTCGTGGGGCGGCAGTCCGTGCGTGCCGCTGATTCCGTTGATCCGTGGTGCCTGGTCCACCGTCGTCACCGAGCGAGCGTTTCACGTTTTATACGTTTTACACAAGTTGGTTTCGGCTGGCGATGAGCAGGAGGCACACGCGCAGGCCCGGCTACGATGCTCGTACAGCGACGAAAGCGAGATCGATGCCCCGGGCGACAGCGACCCCCGCTGAACTTGAGCAACGGCTGGAGGCTGGCGAGTGGCTCCGGCCTGGCGAAGTCGCCATCCTGTTCGGCATGTCGCGAGGCTCCATCGTCTACTGGCTCAACCACGGCATCTCGCTCGAGGGCTCGCGGTTCTACATTCGCTTCCGGGAGTCCCCCGGCGGCTGGCGCTCGTGCAATCCCGACGACGTGAAGCGGGTCCTGGCAGCCCATCGCCGCGAGCGCATCGGAGGCGAAGGCGACTCCGCGCAGCCTCCGACCTAATTTAGGTGGGCATCGCCGCGCAGCTCCGAATTCATCTGACAACGTGCTCATAGTGCTCCTTGTCGATGTGCACTACGGTGCTGATCGTGAAGTTGCGCCGGGTAACCATGGCGGCACTGGTTGCTGCTGGTGTCGCCGCTGTGACCTTGATGGTCGGCCTGGTCACCAACGCCGCCTCGCAGCAGCAGCAGTGGCCCGGGTGGCTGTCATTGGTGCAGCGGTACCCATGGCCGTCGTTCGCGCTGCTCGCCGTCGTCGCCGTGGTACTCGCCGGGGTGCTGCCCGCCGTTTCCACCGACCGGCACTCCGTGCCGCCGGATGTCCCTGCACCGTCGGTCGGCTCGGCGGCGGTCCTGCGTACCCTGCCGCGTGACATCGCCAGCTTCACCAACCGCCAGGACGAGATCGACCAAATCCTCAACGACGTGGTGACCGCCGAGCCGACCATGCCTGTCCGCACGATCGACGGCATGCCCGGAGTCGGGAAGACCGCGTTCGCCATTCACGTCGGTCACCTGCTGGCGCCGCAGTTCCCGGACGGTCAGCTGTTCCTCAACCTCAACGGGCACACACCCGGCCGAGAGCCGGTGCGGCCCGCCGAGGCCCTCGCATCCCTCTTGCTCGCCGATGGCGTCGCGCCGCAGAAGGTGCCCAGCGGTGATGACCTGTGGGCGGTGACCGAGGCCCGCGCGGCGATGTGGCGCACTCGGGTCGCCGACCGGCGCATGCTGCTCATCCTCGACAACGCCGCTACGTATGCCCAGGTCGAGCATCTCCTACCCGGCACTGCCGGCAGCCTCGTGCTCGTCACCAGTCGCCGCAGGCTCGCCGCGCCCGAGGTCGCAACCCTCCAGATGCGGGCACTGGCGGCGGCGGACGCCGCCTCCCTCCTCACCCGGCTCGCCGGTCGTGGGCAACTCGACCCCTCGGCGGTGGCCGCGCTCGTCAGCGCATGCGGTTCGCTGCCGCTGGCGGTCTCCCTGCTGGCCGCGCGCCTGCGCCACCATCCTTCCTGGACCGTCGAACACCTCAGGGACCGACTGCTCGCGGCGCAGCACCGTCTGGCGGAGCTGCGGGCCGGCGAGCGCGCCGTCGCGGCCGCGTTCGACCTGTCGTACCAGGACTTGCCGCCCGCGGGGCAACGGTTCTTCCGTCGGCTCAGCCGGTTCCCCGGCCTCGATGTCGACGACGAGGCCGCCGCTGCGCTCGGTGCTGTGCCCGTGGCGCAGGCTCGACTCGATCTGGAAGCCCTCCACGAGGATCACCTGCTGGATGAGACCGAGCACGGACGTTACCGATTCCATGACCTCGTCAGGGACTATGGACGCAGCCTCGCGGACGACGACGAGCAGGACGGGACGATGTCGATCGAACGCCTCACGGATCACTACCTGACGACCATCGGCGCAGCGAACACCTACATCGGTCGAGGGGTCACCGCCTCGACCACCCGATTCGACTCGCCGGCTGCGGCCTCGGCCTGGCTCGACGCCGAACGCGCCAACGTCCTGGCCTGCGTCGAGGAGTGCGTCCGACGGGAACGGCACACCCTGGTCGTTGGCCTCGCCGCCGCGATGGCGCCGTACCTGCGCCACGCCGGACCCTGGGATCAGGCGGCCGAACTGCACCGCACCGCGATCGCCGCAGCACGCCGCACCGGAGATCACGACGCGGAGGCCAACGCGTTGGCGAACCTCGGCATGGTCCACCGTCTCATGTCCCGGTACCGCACGGCCGCGGAGACCCTCGACGAGTCGTTGCGCGTCTACCGCGATACCGGCAACCTCGACGGCCAGGCGTTCGTGCTCAACCAGCTCGGCATCGTGCACTACCTGACCGCCGCGTACGACCAGGCGGCGCAGGCCCAGACCGAGGCGCTGGAGATCTGCCGAACGACCGGTGATCTGCTGGGACAAGCCAACGCGCTCGCCGACCTGGGCATGGTGCGACGGATGACCGGGGACCTCGCAAGCTCCGCCGACGCGTCGATCGAGGCGCTGGAAACCTACCGGCGGATCGGCGACCGCTACGGCGAGGCGAACGCGCTGCGCGACCTCGGCCTGGTCCGAGCGCTTACCGGCGACCACGCCGACGCCGAACGCCACGCCCGCGAAGCCCTCACCATCTACACGGAGATCGGCGACCCGGCACACCAGGCGTACGCGCTCAACGAGCTGGGCGTCGCCCGTCGCCTGCAGGGCGACCTCGACGGCGCGACCGCAGCGCACGACGAGGCACTGGCCAAGTACGCCGAACTGGGTGATCGGTTCGGCGAGGCAAACGCCATTCGGCATCTCGGCGTGCTGCACCGGCTCCGAGGGGACCGGGCAGCGGCGATCGAAGCACAGGAGAGGGCGATCGCCATCTACGCCGAGCTGGAGAGTCGGGGCGGGCTGGCCGCCGCCACGGCCGAACTGGGCGTCCTACGTCGTCTCAACGGCAACCTCATCGGCGCCAGGAGCGCGCTGGACAGCGCCGCAGCGTTGTACGCCGAACTCGGCGACCGGACCGGTCAACTCGAAGTGCACAACCACATCGGTGCGCTGCACCTCGAAGCCGGTGAACTCGAACCCGCCAAGGACCGGCACGAGCTCGCGCTGTCCCTGGCCCGCGAACTGGCCGTGCCGCTGCAAGAGGCTCATGCTCTGGACGGCCTCGCACGCTACGAATTCGTGCGAGGGCGACCGGAGCAGGCGGCCGAGCTCCGCAGCGCCGCTCGAGAGCTCTACGAACGCCTCGGAGTGACCGCGCCCGACGACGGAAATCGGCATGCGTGAATTCGCCTGTCTCGGTATCGTCACCGTACGACAGCGAAGGAGACAGTGATGCAGCAGCCAACCACGTCAACCGCGCAGCCCGTACTCGCCACAGTGATTCAGAGGATCCGTGCCCGGATCACGGCCGAGCAGCTCAAGCCCGACGCCGTTCGAGCCGCGCACACAGCGTCGATTCCCGAGCACCCCTGAGCACCTGCGGAGCGCGGGCATGCCACCACTGCGGACCTTCATCCTCAAGGTGGTCAACCGCTGCAACATCAACTGCGACTACTGCTACGTCTTCCACGGGGCAGACCAGTCCTGGCGCGGGCTGCCCGTGCGGACGAGCACCGACGTAGCCCATGCCGTCGCGCGACGGATCGACGAGCACGCCACCGCCCACGGCCTCGACCACGTCGACGTCGTGCTGCACGGCGGTGAGCCGCTGCTCGCCGGGCCGCGCCACCTTGGCGCCGTCCTTCAGATCCTTCGCGACCGGGTGCCGTTCGCCAGCTTCGAGCTGCAAACCAACGGCATGCTGATCGACGACGAGTGGCTCGACCTCTTCGAGCGGTTCGGTGTCCAGGTCGGCGTGAGCCTCGATGGGCCGCCGGCGGCGAACGACCGCCATCGTGTCAGCCACCGCGGCCGGTCCACTGCGGACGCGGCGGTCCGCGGAGTCGAATTGCTCCGCAGCCGGCCGCACCTGTTCGCCGGCATCCTGGCCGTGGTCGACCTCGACAACGACCCGGTCGAGGTCCACGACTATCTCGCGGCGCTCGGACCGCCGGTCATCGACTTCAACCTGCCCCACGCCACGCACAACTCCCCGCCGCGGCGCACCGATCCCGACGAGCCGGAGTACGGCCGGTGGCTGAGCCGTGTCTACGACGCCTGGATCGGCGCCGACTCCTATACGCACTCGGTGCGGATACTCGAAGACATCATGGCGCTCAGCCTCGGCGCGAAGGGCTCCGTCGAGTCCCTTGGTCTCGCGCCGGCCGACATCGTCGTCATCGAGTCTGACGGCGCGATCGAGAACGTCGACACGCTCAAAGCCGCCGCCCCGGGTGCCGCCGGCCTCGGCCTCAACGTCTTCGGCCACACCTTCGACGAGGTGGCCCAGCATCCGGCGATCCGGCAACGGCAGACCGGCATGGCGGCATTGGCGGAGGACTGCCAACGCTGCCCGCTCGTGTCCGTCTGCGGTGGCGGCTACCTGCCGCACCGTTTGAGCGCCGAACGCGGATACCGCAACCCGTCCGTCTACTGTCAGGATCTTGCCTACCTCATCCGGCACGTCCAAGCCACGCTTCCGGCCTGAAGGAGAAGCACCGTGCAGCACCTCGTCGTCCGCCACGCCGAGCCGAGTGACGCCAAGACCGTCGCCGCGATGATCGAGGAGATCGAGCGGTACTACGGCACCACCACGATCCAGCCGTTCGAGGAGCGGCTGGCACAGGTCGAGGTCGCGCTGTTCGGCACGCCGCCGCTGGCCTACTGCCTGCTTGCGGTCGCCGATGGCGAGGTGGTGGGCTTGGCGGCGTACTCCTTCCTGTGGCCGGCGGCCGGATCGACGCACTCACTGTTCCTCAAGGAGCTGTACGTCCGGCCGGACGAGCGGCGGCTGGGGACCGGGACGCGACTCATGCGGGAAATGCAGGCGATCGCCGCGGCCCGGCCGGGATGCAGCCGGGTGGAGTGGATGACCGACCGGGACAACGCCGACGCACGTGCCTTCTACCGGCGCCTCGGGTTCGAGGAGTTCGAGGGAAAGGTCAACTACCGTGTCACATCCGCTGTTCCGGACCAACTCGGTTGAGTCGCCACGTTGACGCAACTGCCCGCCGTTCCTGCAGTTCGGCGCGGCAGGCGATGCCCATCGCACATAAGACGAGTTATGTTCGGCACGCCGCTAGCCTCCTCGACAACCCCATCGGGCCCAACAGGAGGAGCACGCGATGACCAACCGGACCGCTCACCTGAGCTGTAACGCCCGCTCCACCCGCATCATCCGGGAACTGGACGCCACGCGAACCGTCTGCGCCGCCGTACCGCACCTCACCATTAACCTCACCATCAGCAACGACCACGACTCCTTGGCCCGCGCCGCCCTCGACCCTGTGGACCTGGTCATCCTGGAGGGCCACGCCTACGACACTGACGACCGCGGCCCCCGACTCGGCAGCCTGCCCCTCACGTACCTGCGCCGCCTTGGGACCATCCGTGCGCATGGCGTCGTCCTCGGCTGCTGTTGGGCGCGACCCCACCATTCATCGAGGCCCTGCGTACCTGCCTTACCCGACCAACTGCGGTACTCGCCTGTACCGACATCGCTCGCTACACCGACGCCGAACCGCTCTACACCGCGCTGCTGCGCCTGGTAGCGACGGTACCGGCAGGTGCGCTGACCGCGGAACAGGTCTTGGCGCTGATGGAACGGGCCATCGGCCTGGCGACCGTCGACCGGCCCCGGCGAGACTGGACCGTCTGGAAGGCTGACATCGTTCACCCCCAGCTGGCCCTGCCCGCTGCGGCGCGAACCGGTGGTACGCAAGCGCTGGGCCGGCGACTGACGGATGTCGTCCAGCCTGGCTCGGCCGGGCGGTGCCCCAAGCAGACAGTCCACTCTTAATGTGCCCGTACTGCGGCGGCGAACTTGCATCGGTTGCGGGAGTAGAACCTTCCGCGCTATGGGCTTCGGGCCGGTCCTCGGTAGATTTCTACGGTCCATAGTCGATTGGCCCAGCCGGGAGGAAGCCCACCGTGGGGCTCTTCAAACGCATGTTTAGTTCGAACCAGGATGAACGGAACGCAATCCTCCGTACCGCCATCATTACGGACACGCCGGATGCAAGGCTTTTATGTGTCTACAAACGTCTCATTAGTGATGACTCTCGCTATGTCGCCGGAGTTGTACGCGGTGACATTGTCGGTCTCGTAGACTGGTGGGTCTACGTCGAAACGCCCGGCGGGGTTCAGGTAACTCGTATCTCGTCACCCCATGAGGCCGAGAGACCGTGGCGTGACCTCGAACCGCAACTGAGACGCATGATCTCTCTTGATCCTGATACGGACATCATCGATGGAATCCGTCCGTCAGATCATAGACATCGCCTAATCAAAGGTCTACCTGTGTCCGGTAAACCAGGGCTCTTCGAACCTCAGAGATGCGCCACGCATGAATCCGGACTGTTCAGCGGATGGGGCTATCTGGCACCCGCCGGCGGCCAACATCATCCCTGGCTGATTATCGGATTCAAGGACAGAGCAGTAGACGTCAGCGTGCCATCGGCGAAGGAAAGGGAGCGGCCAGACGTCGCACTTGTGGTTGATTCAATTGATGAGGCTGGCAAGGATCTCTCACGCCTCGACGCTTCTGCGTTGCCCATGTGGCCGAAGGATTACAGCGCGGCGCTCGCGGGCGAACCGTCCTCTATCGAAGTCGAAGACGTTGTCGTTGGCCGAATTCCCGGCGCGAGGCGCGACTATGCTTATGGGTGGGGCCGGTACAAGACGGCCAATAGAATGGCGTGGGTCTATGCTCAGACCAACCACGGCGGCACAGTTGCAATCCCGATGCCGTCAGAACGCCACGCCGAGGCCACATTTGCCGCACTGCGTAACCTAAATGGTTCTAACGAGTGGCATCGCAAAGGCTGACTGCTTTAGCCGTCATCGCGGGAAGCGCACGATCTTGGGCGTCGACGGAGGCCGGGATTGGCTCGCGGGAGTACGGCACGGAGGACGCGGCCCTCGCGCGAGTTGAGCGCTGGTTGGCGACTGGCCCCGATTCACCCCATTACTTTTTCGCGAGTGGGTGCGGTTCACCGGTGAGGGCGGCGGTCGCGGCGGCGACATCGTGAAGGTCGGCGCGGACGTATGTGGCGGTCGAGCCGGCGTCGTTGCGTCCAGTGTGGCCGGCGAAGGCTCGAGCCGTGGCGTAGCCGAGGTTGCGTTCGACCCAGGTCAGGGTCGTGTGTCGAAGCCAGTGCGTGCTGATCTGCTGCGTGGCGACCCAGGCGAGGTGTCGGCCGACGCGTTCCCAGATGTAGTCGTAGCGTCTGCTGGTGATCGGCCGACCGCTTCGATATCGCAGGAGCTGCTCGCGCGGATCGTCGCCGCCGCGCTGCTGGTGGTGCGCGACGAGGTGTTGCATGAGCGTGGGGGAGACCGGCTGCCAGCGGACGGTCTCGCCCTTTTCGCGTAGCCGGACGAGGCATTGCTCGCCGTCGAGATCCATGGGGCGCAGGGCCAGGGCGCCGCCGCGGCGGCATGCGGTTTCGGTATGCAGGCGCAGCAGCAGCATGTCGAGTTCGGGATCGTTCCCCGTGGTCGACACGATCGCAAAGACCTGGGACAGTTGCTCGTCGGTGAGGGCGTGCCGTGTGCTGGCCAGGCGCCGGGGCTTGGGTACGCGGATGGCGGGGTTCGCCGACTCAGGCAGAAGTCCGTCGGCGACTGCGTGGTGGTAGATGCACCGCAGTGCGGCGATCATGTGTTCGCCGGCGCTTCGGCCTCCGCGGGAGTTGCTCCGGACGACGGCAGTGGCTCGGGTGGATTCGGCGAGTTGCTTGATCTCTGATGCGGTGGGCTCGTCGAGGCGGCGATCGCCCCAGCGTTCCCGGACTCGTCGCCAGTACGTGAGGTATGCGCGGCGGGTGCCGGGCGGCACAGCATCCGCGACCTGGTCGATGTACTCGTCGAAGGTCGGGACGACTCGCGGCGCCGCGCCGTTCACCAGATCCTGGGCCGAGATGCCCAAGCGCGCCAGCAGGATGCGGACCGTCTCTAGATCGATCGCGCCCGGCCCGGCACTGCCGTCGCTCATGGCTGCAGGTTGACGCCGGCGGACGCCTCGAACGCTGCCAGCAGGCTGGCAACGATCCGCAGTGGGTACACGATCAGCACATTCTGCTCGAGCCGTCCGACGACCAGCACGCGGTCACCGCACGCCAGGCCGAGTGTGTGCCGCATCGCCGCAGGGAGCCGGACGTGGCCGTGGGCGGCCACGGCGAGCCGGCCGTTGTCGGCAGGCGAGACGCATCCGACGGCGGCGTGTATCGACGCGCTCAGTCGCTGGCCGGCGGTCCAGCCCAGTACCCGGACCGGTGACCGGTCCGCCAAGCGCCCCGAACCGTCGAGCGTCGTGATCGACCAATAGCCGACGTCTGCCCGGCCGAGCACGGGCACCGCCGGCATCGGCAGCGCTAGCAGTGCCCGCCTCTGCCCAGCGGCAGTTTCGAACACCTTCATCGTCAAATGTCACTCCTCGTACCGGCAGCGCGGTTCGCGACTCCATGCTGCTGCGGACGCAGCCTGGTCGGAACGTGTCACGGGGTGCCAGACGGTGCCGTGGCCCGGGGGTGGTGGCCGCTCGCCGTGAGCCGCCACCACACCGCTTCGTTTACTGCATCGGGTGAGGCTCCCCTGTCAGCATCGCCAGCGCGGCGGCGACTTCACTGAGCTTGGCCCGCACGTACCGGGCGGTGGTCCCGGCCTCGCCGCTGCCGTCGGTGTGCCCGGCGTACGCCTGCGCGATGGCGTAGCCGAAGTTCCGCTCCACCCAGGTCAGCGTGGTGTGTCGCAGCCAGTGGATGCTGACCTGCTGCGTTGCCACCCACGGCAGTAGCCGGCCGAGCCGGTCGAACAGGTGGTCGTAGCGGCGGCGGGTGACCGACGTGCCGTTGCGGTACCGCAGCAGCTGATCGCTGGGCCGCGCGCCGCGCTCCCTGGCGTGCTGGAGCAGGTACTGCATCAGCGTGGGGGAGACCGGCTGCCAGCGGACCGTTTCACCCTTCTCGTGCAGCCGGATCAGGCACTGTTCCTCGTCCAGGTCGACTGGCCGCAGGGCGAGGGCACCGCCGCGCCGGCACGCCGTTTCGGTGTGCAGGCGTAGCAGGAGCGCGTCGAGTTCCGGGTCGTTGCCGCTAGTGGCGGCGGCCGCGTTGAGTTCGGCGAGCTTGGCGTCGGCGAGCGCGCCACGGGTGCTGGGCAGCCGCCGTGGCTTGGCGACCTTGAGCGCCGGGTTATCGTCCTTGCTGAGGTGTCCGTCGGCGACCGCGTGGTTGTAGACGCACCGGAGTGCGGCGATCAGGTTCTCCGCCGTGCCGCGGCCGGATCGGCCGTTGCGCCGCACCACCCGGTTGGCCTTGACCTGCTCCACGAGGCCGCCGATGTCGGACGGTTTCACGTCGTCGAGGCGCCGGTCGCCCCACTGCTGTTCGATGCGGTTCCAGTAACTGCTGTACGCCCGCGCCGTCCCCGGCCCGACGGCGCCGCGCACCACCGGCAGGTACTCGCGAAAGGTCGGCGTCGCCGGTCGGGCGGCCGAGGGCTGCAGCAGTTCGGCCGGCGACACGCCCAGCTTCGCCAGCAGCAGCCGAGCGGCTTCCAGCTCGGCATCCCGGCCCGATGTCGTCGAGGCGGTCATGCGGCGCCCTCCCGGAACCGAGCGGCGTGCAGCCCGGCGACCATTTCCTCGAGCACCGCGGGCGGGTGTACGACCAGGAGGCTGTTGGCCGGGTCGGCGGCCAGCAGCAGCCGGTCGCCCGCCCGGAGCCCGCACCAGTGCCGAGCCGTCGCGGGCAGCCGCAGGTAGCCGGGCGGACCGAGCCGGAAGACCCCGTGCCGGTCGGCGAGGACCACGATCAGGTCGACACACGTCTGGATCCGTAGCCGGGTGGCAGTCGTCCAGCCGAGTGTCCGGATCAGCGCGGAGTCCACGACCCGCCCGTTCGTGTCGATACTGGCGAGCCCGAACCGCAGGCTCCCCGCCGGGCGTTGCGTCAGTTCGGCGAGTGGCAGCGGCCCCCGCAGCCGCGCGGCGGCGGCCGCGATCGAGGAACGTGGGTGTGGCTGGGCGGACGGGATGACGGCCGGGACCGGGCTGGTTGTCATCGCGACCACCGGACCGCGGTCGAAATGTCACGAATGTGCGGCAGAGACGCCGCGACCGCGTGCTCGATTGCGCTCGAACACGCGGTCCTCAGGGACAGCATGTGTGCTGGGTTTTTGTGTCGAAGGGGGGACTTGAACCCCCACGCCCTATACGGGCACTAGCACCTCAAGCTAGCGCGTCTGCCATTCCGCCACTTCGACCGGCTGAACCATTGTACGCGGTGCTTTCGCCCCGCTCGAACGGCCCTGCGACACATTACACGGTCCAGGGCGATCTTGACGAATCGGGGGGTCGGGCACGCGGCGGCCCCCGGTGCGAGGGCGCCGGGGGCCGCGTGCCGAGGGTGGCCGGAGGGGGTGCCGGCCGACCCTGGTCTAGGGGTTGAAGATGCTGACGCCGCCGGGGCCGACCAGCAGCGCGATGATGATGAGGATCACTCCCCACAGGATCTGGCGGCGCAGCAAGGCGACGACGCCGGCGATACCGATGATCACCGCGAGAATCCACAGGACTGTATACATGCCGGGGTATTACCTCCGCTGCCTGATCGATAAACTTCGGGCGCTCAGAGGTCTTCCTCCCATGTGGTACGCCTGGTCAGGACGTCCATCACCTTGTCCACGACGCCCAAGGCGGGGTCGACGACCTTGTTCAGCGGCGGGGTCGACGGGGTGCCTGGGTGCGGGCGGGTCGGGGCCGCCGAGCGGGCGATCTCGACGCGGTTGCCGAGGCGGACGAGGTCGCCGCCGGTGCAGTGCTCGCGCAGGGCGGGAAAGACCTCGTCCGTGGTGCGGCGGGTGTGCTCGCGCACGTGCTCGGTGACCTGGCGCAGGGCGGCCGCATCGGCGCCGGTGTGCAGGCGGCGCAGGGCCACGAGCAGCTGCGCGTCGGCGGCGAGCTCGCGTTCGGCGATTGCGGGGCCTTCCGGGTGTACCGAATGAATCGCCGGATAAAGATATTGCTCCTCGGCCGACAGGTGCCGGGCCAGCGTCGCCACCAGGACGTCGGACGCGGCCGGCTCGGTGGCCGCGCGGGCGCACAGCCGGCGCAGGGCCGCGTGGTCGGCCTCGAGCAGCTCGATCATGTCGGGGCCGGCGGGCTCGTAGTCCTCGTCGGCGACGCCGGGGACGGGCGGCAGCGGCGGCAGGTGGGCCTCACTCATGCCGCGGCGGTTACCCGAGGGCCGGATTCTTGAAACGGCAGGTTACCCGTCGGTACCATTCCATAAAGCTTCATCAATGGAAGGGGCCGCCATGTCCGTGACCTGGCGGGGGTCCGCCGCCCTCGCCGCCCTGATCTCCATCGCCATCCTGGGGTCCGCCACCCCGAGCGCCGCGGCCGCCACCCCGCCGCCCGGCTCCATCGCCTCGATGGGCGACTCGATCTCCCGCGGCTTCAACGCCTGCGGATGGTTCGCCGACTGCACCAGCCGGTCGTTCAGCACCGGCGGCGACAGCGGCGTCAACAGCCACTACCTGCGCATCCGTGCCGTCAACCCGGCGATCAACGGCCACAGCTACAACGACGCGAAGTCCGGCGCCAAGGTCGCCGACATGCCGGGGCAGGCCGCGACCGCGGTGAGCCAGGCCGCGGCCTATGTGACGATCCTCATCGGCGCCAATGACGCGTGTACCTCGTCGGAGTCCGCGATGACCACCGTCACCGCCTTCCGGGCGTCGCTGGACACCGCGCTCGGCACGCTGAAGTCCGGGCTGCCGGACGCCAAGATCCTGCTCGTCAGCATCCCGGACATCAAGCGGCTCTGGCAGGTCGGGAGCGCGAGCTCGTCGGCGCGGACCGTGTGGTCGTTGTTCGGCATCTGCCAGTCGATGCTGGCCAACCCGGCGTCGACGGCCGCGGCCGACGCCGCGCGGCGTGACCGGGTGCGCCAGCGCGTCGTCGACTTCAACGGGCAGCTCGCCGCCGCGTGCGCCGCGTACGGGGTGAACTGCAAGTACGACGGCGGGGCCGTGTTCTCCTACCAGTTCGCGTTGTCGCAGGTCTCCACCTGGGACTACTTCCATCCCAACGCCTCGGGGCAGGCGGTGCTCGCCTCGATCAGCTACGCCGCGGGCTTCGGCTGGTGAATCTCAGGGTGGTCCGGTGGCAACGCAGTGTAGTCGCCGCCGGACCACCCGGAAAACTGTCACTGCCGCCTGATATGACTTCACCATGGAAGCCACCGACGAGGTCATCGACATCTGCCGCGATCTGCTGCGCATCGACACCACCAACACCGGCGATCTCGACACGAGCGCCGGGGAGCGGGTCGCCGCCGAATACGTGGCCGAGAAGCTCGCCGAGGTCGGCTTCCAGCCCGAGATTCTCGAGAGCGCGCCGGGGCGGGCCAGCGTCGTGGCGCGGTTCGAGGGGGAGGACCCGTCGCGCGACGCGCTGCTGATCCACGGCCACCTCGACGTGGTGCCCGCCGACGCCTCCGAGTGGTCGGTGCACCCGTTCGCCGGCGAGCTCAAGGACGGCTACCTGTGGGGCCGGGGCGCCGTCGACATGAAGGACTTCGACGCGATGGTCCTGGCTTTGGTACGGCGGATGAAGCGCGAAGGCCGCAAGCCCCCGCGTGACGTCGTGCTCGCCTTCGTCGCCGACGAGGAGGCCGGCAGCACCTACGGCGCGCAGTATCTGGTGGACCAGCACCGCGCCCACTTCGACGGCGTGACCGAGGCGATCGGCGAGGTCGGCGGCTTCTCCGTGAGCATCGGCGGCGACCAGCGCCTCTACCTGATCGAGACCGCGCAGAAGGGCATCGACTGGCTGCGGCTGCACGCCAAGGGCCGGCCCGGGCACGGCTCGATGATCAACGACGACAACGCCGTCACCGCGCTCGCCGAGGCGGTCGCGCGGGTCGGGCGGCACCGGTTCCCGGTCGTGCTCACCCCGACCGTGCGCGACTTCCTGCAGCAGGTGTCGCAGATCCTCGGCATCGAGCTCGACCTCGACGACCCCGAGGCGGCCGTCGGCAAGATCGGGCCGATCGCGATGATCATCGGGGCGACGCTGCGCAACACCGCCAACCCGACGCGGCTCGCCGCCGGGTACAAGGACAATGTCATCCCCGGGCGCGCCTCCGCGACCATCGACTGCCGCACCCTGCCCGGGCAGTCGGAGATCTTCGAGGAGGAGCTGCGCGGCATCGTCGGGCCGGACATCGAGCTGGAGTACGTCCACCGCCAGCCCGCCCTGGAGACCACGTTCGACGGGGCGCTGGTCGAGGCGATGTCGGCGGCGCTGCGGGCCGAGGACCCGGGCGCCGTTCCGGTGCCCTACATGCTCAGCGGCGGCACCGACGCCAAGCAGTTCACGCGGCTGGGCATCCGCTGCTTCGGGTTCTCGCCGGTGCGCCTTCCCGCCGACCTGAACTTCGGCGCGTTGTTCCATGGCATTGACGAGCGCGTTCCCGTGGAGGGACTACAGTTCGGCGTGCGAGTTCTCGACAGGTTCCTGCAGCAGTCCTGACCAACACAGCGCTTCAATCGATCTCAGGGGGAGTCCCATCATGACCGACCGGCACGCGGAGCTTGACGCCGCGCTCGAGCGCGTGATCGCGGCGGCCCGCGAGCACCTTGCCGCGGTCAAGGCCGCCAACGGGCGCGCCGACGACGACGAGGTGTGGCGCGCCTACGTGGAGCTCAACAACGCCTCCAATAGCTACGACGAGCTGCTGCTCGACGAGTTCGGCGAGGTCACGCCGTGGGACGTCGAGGCGATCGACCCCGAGGAGGCCGACCGCCAGCTCGGCGTCGGCATCGGCGGCGTCGACGGCACCGAGGCCGAGGACCCGCACCCGCAGGTCGTCTCGGTCCGCCAGCGCCGCGACTACCGCGTCCCCAGCGTCGCCGCCCTGCTGCGCCTGGCCGAGGCCGCCCGCCGCAACAACCCCGGCGACAGCGAGAGCACCTCCGTCGAGACCGTCGGCGAGGCCATCCTGGAGCTGATGCAGGCCGGCGACGGCTCGCTCGGCGCCCTGGACATCCCCGAGCTCGAGTCCCTGGACGGCGTCGTCATCGTCGCCGAGGTCGAGACCCCGCTGGACCCGGAGACGTACGAGGACACCGACGGCACCGGCCCCTTCTCCCTGTCCGGCGGCGACCGCGTCGTCGACCGCCTCGACGAGCACGCCTTCCTCGACCTGGACGACGAGCTGGCCGAGGACAGCGACGCCGCGCAGGCCAAGGGCGAGGCCGCCGACCGGCGCTGAGGCACCATCGTTGGCGCGGCCCCGGCATTCGCCGTGGGCCGCGCCGAGCCCGCCCGTCGTGGGCCGCGCCGAGCCCGGGCCGCTCCGAGCTTGCCGCGCCCATCCGCGCCGGCCTGACCGGCCGATCCCGCGCTGAGCCCCGACCGCCCGATCCTGCCCTGAACCCTGCCGGCCGCGCGTGCCCCGAGCCCAGCCGGTGGGCGGTCTGCAGTCGGCGGCAAGACGTGCGGCATTCGACATCGAGCCGATCTCATCCTGCGTAGCGGCTGGTCTCGACGCGGTGTGGGACGAGGATGGCGCCGCGGACAGCAGCAAAGCGTTGGCGAGCAACAGGCGCTGCCGCCGGGATCGTTGCTGCCGTCGTTGGTCTCGGCAGGCCGCTCGACGACGGCTTGTCCGGGCTGTCCCGGTCAGGCGCCGGCGCCGCCGTCCACTGGAACGATGGCGCCGGTCACCATCGAGGCGCGATCGCTGAGTAGCCACGCGGCCACCTCGGCGACCTCGCGAGGCTCGGCCATGCGGCCGAGCGGGATGCTGGCGTTGATGCGCTCGACGACGCCCGGGGACGCCGCCTCCCACATGTCGATCATCTCCGTCGCGGTGCCGCCCGGGGTGATGCCGTTCACGCGGATTCCCTGCCGGCCCCAGGTCACGGCGGCGGTCTCGGTGATGCTGTTGAGTGCGCGCTTCATCGCGCCGTACGCGGGGAGCTCCGGGTTCGCGCGGCGGCTGCCGATGCTCGAGGTGTTGACGATGGAACCGCCGCCGGACCGGCGCATGAGCGCGGCCTCGGCCGTCATCGCGGTCCAGTGCGCCCGGAAGTTCACCTCGAACTGCTGCTCGACGTCCTCGTCGCTCGTCGTGTCGAGCGGGCCGGGCTGCTGGATCGCCGCGGCGTTGTTGAACGCGCCGTCGAGGCGTCCGTGCAGCTCCTCGACGCGGTCGACGGCGGCGCGGATGCTCGCGCGGTCCGCGAGATCCAGCGTGACGGCGTCCGCAGCGCCGCCGTCGGCGCGGATCTCGGTGACGATCTGCTGGAGGGCGTCGGTACTGCGGGCGGCGAGCACTACGGCGGCACCCTCGCGTGCGAAGAGCCGGGCCGCGGCCGCCCCGATGCCGCGGCTGGCGCCGGTGATGAACACGACCTTGCCGGTGAGCAGGCCGATGGGTGCGATGTCAATGTCGTTGCTCATGACCGAAGTGTCGGGCGGATTCCGAGCCGGATGCAGGCACAGGCGGTACCAGGATCCACCGCCGTGCGGTGTGCAGACTTGGGGCTGTCATCGGCTAGTGCTTGATGATGCACTATGATGCATGAGTGAACTTGAAGGAGTGGGCGGAGCGTGAGGGCGTTCACCACGTCACCGCGTACCGCTGGTTCCGGGAGGGCAAGCTGCCAGTGCCCGCACGACGGGTTGGCAGGCTGATCCTGGTCGACCCGGCCGCGACCGCCGCTCCTGTCGCCGACACGATCGCCGTGTATGCGCGAGTGTCTTCGGCCGATCAACGATCGGATCTGGACCGGCAGGTCGCACGAGTAACCGCATGGGCCACCGAGCACGGCCTCGCTGTCGACCGGGTGGTGACCGAGGTCGGATCCGCCGTGGACGGACGGCGTACGAAGTTCCTCGCGCTGCTGCGCGACCCGGCCGTGTCGACGATCGTGGTCGAGCACCGGGACCGGTTCGCACGGTTCGGTGCCGAATACGTCGAGGCTGCGCTGGCAGCGCAGGGCCGTCGGTTGCTGGTCGTTGATCCGGCCGGGGTGGACGACGATCTGGTGCCGGACGTGACCGAGATCCTCACCTCGCTATGTGCCCGCCTGTACGGCCGGCGGACCGCCGTGAACCGGGCACGCCGTGCCGTGGAAGTCGTCACCGCCGGAGCGGGCTCGGCGTGCAGGTGACCCAGGCGTACCGGTTCGCTCTGGACCTGACGCCCACCCAGCAGCGGGCAGTGCTTTGCCACGCCGGCGCGGCGCGGGTGGCGTACAACTGGGCGTTGGCGCGGGTGAAGGCGGTCATGGACCAGCGGGCCGCGGAGCGCACCTATGGCATCGCCGACGCTGATGTGACCCCGGCGTTCGGATGGTCACTGCCGGCGCTCCGTAAGGCGTGGAACACGGCCAAGCACGAGGTCGCGCCGTGGTGGGCGCAGTGCTCCAAGGAGGCGTACAACACCGGCCTGGACGCCCTCGCCCGCGGCCTGAAGAACTGGACCGACTCCCGATCGGGAAGGCGGGCCGGACGGCCGGTCGGGTTCCCCCGGTTCAAGTCCCGGCGCCGCAGTACCCCGTCGGTGCGGTTCACCACCGGAACTCTCCGCGTCGAACCGGACCGCAAGCACGTCGTGTTGCCCCGCCTCGGCCGGTTGAAGTTGCACGAGTCCGCCCGTAAGCTCGCACGCCGCCTCGAAGCGGGCACCGCCAGGATTCTGTCGGCCACCGTGCGCCGCGATGGCGGGCGCTGGCACGTCGCGTTCTGCGTGGAGGTCGAGCGCGCCGTGCGGACCCCGGCACGACCCAACAGCACCGTCGGCGTCGACGTCGGTATCAGGCATCTGGCCGTGTTGTCCACCGGCGCATTGGTGCCCAACCCGCGCCACCTCGACGGCGCCGCCCGCCGGATGCGTCGCCTCGCCCGCCGGCTGTCCCGCCGGGCCGGCCCGGACCGGCGCGCCGACCGCCGTGCGTCGAATCGGTGGGGCCGGGCACAGGCTGCGCTCGGCCGTGCACACTCCCGGGTCGCGAACCTGCGCCGCGATGGGCTGCACAAGCTGACCACCCGCCTCACCCGTGAGTACGCCACGGTGGTGACGGAAGACCTCAACGTTGCCGGGATGCTCCGCAACCGCAGGCTGGCCCGGCACATCGCCGACGCCGGCTTCGCGCAGCTGCGCCGGCAACTGCAATACAAGAGCGAGTGGACCGGCGGCCGGCTGGTCGTCGCCGACCGCTGGTACCCGTCCTCGAAGACCTGCTCGGGCTGCGGCGCGGTGAAAGCCAAACTGCCCCTGTCCGAGCGCACTTACACCTGCACCACCTGCGGCCTGGTCCTGGACCGGGACCTCAACGCCGCACGCAACCTCGCCGCGCTCGCGCATGAGGCCACCGACGCCCGGAGTGGCCGGGAGTCGCAAAACGGACGTGGAGCCGACCGTAAGACCTGCCTCGGTGGGCTGGTGGCCGTGAAGCGTCAACCCGGCACTGCCTCGGCGGGTCAGACCGGGACCGTCCCACCGCAAGGCGGGACATCCACTCGCATGCTTACCAAAGCATCATGAGGGGAAACGGTATGGACAAGCAGGAGCTCGGGGCGTTTCTCCGGAGCCGTCGCGAGCGGCTCCGGCCGGAGGATGTCGGCCTCCCCTCGGGCTCGCGACGCCGGACACCCGGGCTTCGCCGCGAGGAGGTGGCGGTCCTCGCGCACATCTCCACGGAGTACTACGTCCGGCTCGAGCAGGGCAGGGCACCGCGACCGTCGGGCGAGGTGCTCGCCGGGATCGCCGGCGCGCTGCGGCTCACGGATGCCGAGTCCGATCACCTCCACGTGCTCGCGGGCACTGCGCCGAGTCGTACCGGGCTGCACCGGCGCGACGTCCGCCCGAGCATCCTCGCGCTCCTCGAACGGCTGCCGCAGACGGCCGCGTTCGTGATGTCCGCCGCGTTCGAGGTGCTCGCGTGGAACGACCTCGCGGCCGCGCTCATGGAGGACTTTGCCGGGCTCGACGCGCAGGAGCGCAACCTCGCGCGCCGGGCATTCCTCGGGGCGGCGCGCGCCGGTACGCCGCTGTACGGGGTCTCCGACGCCGCGCAGTTCCGGCAGTACGTCGTCATGGAGCTGCGGTCCACGCTCGCCCGGTACCCGTCCGATCCCGCGGTGACGGCACTCGTCGGCGAGCTGCGCGACGGCAGCCCCGAGTTCGCCCGGCTCTGGCAGCGCCACGACGTGCAGGCCGCGCCGATGCTCACGAAGACGTTCCGGCACCCGGTCGTCGGGGAGGTCACCGTCGACTGTGACTCGCTGATGCTCGCCGACCGCGACCAGCACCTCGTGCTCTACAGCGCGCCGCCGGGATCCCCGGACGCCGAGGCACTGGCCCTGCTGCAGGTCCTCGGAGCCGAGTACGTCAATGCGAACGGATCGCGCTGACAACTGCGCTAGGGGCGCTGCCAGCGGGCCACGAACTCGGTGCGGTTGGCGCACTGGGTTTTGGCCAGGATGCTGCGGACGTGTGACTCGATGGTGCGCTCGGACAGGACCAGGCGTGCAGCGATCTGGCGGTTGGTCAGCGCCTGCACCAGCAATGCCGCGATCTCGCGTTCGCGGGTGGTGAGCGGGTCGGCGTCGTGGCGTTCGGCGGCGATGCCGGCGGACAAGGTGCCGGCGGCGGTCACGGTGCCGGGCATGTCCAGGCGGGTGGCGATGGTCAAGGCGTCCTGGGCGAGGGTTGCCGCCTCCGCGAGATCGCCCCGGGAGCGCAGCAGGCGGGCCAGCAGCAGGCTGGTCTGAGCCGTCTCGGGGCGGGCGCCCATGGCACGGTTGCGGTCCAGGGCCTCGCGGAGCAGTTCGACGGCTGTCGTGGTGTTGCCGGCGACCGCGGCGAACTGGCCGAGGTGGCGGCTGACCGTGCCGTGGAAGAAAGCCGTGGCCGTTCCCAGGGCGCCGGTGTACGACCGGAACGGCAGCAGCTGGCGGTAGGCGATCTCGGCGGCCGGCGCGTCGGCGAACTGTTCGATCAGGGGGACGAGCTGGATCAGGATGGCGACCCATGCCGGGTGGTCGGCTGGGAGCGGCATCCGGGCGCGCAGCCGGTCGTACAGTTCGCGGGCCTCCGACAGGGAACCGGCCAGCACCAGGGCGTTGGCGCGCACGACGTCCACGAGCGGGGCCGGCGGGGCGGCGGCGTAGGCCGCCTCGAGGCCCTCGGGCAGGGCGCTCGGATCGCCTCGCAGGACTGCAACGTGTACCGCATGGGCAAAATGCATGCCGGCTGCGGTGTGGTCGCCGGAGGCACGCGCGATCGCCATGGCGCGGTGGCTGTGCTCGGCGGCCTCGTCGAAGCGCCCGCTGAACGCGGCGCGGCTGGCCAGCATCCGGTGGCGGTGCCACTGCAGCACCGGCAGCGGGGCGCGGGTCGCCAGCTCCTCGATGGCCGCGGCCGCCGACTCGACGACGTCGGGGCGGTTCATGAGGTAGCCGGTCTGCATCCGCCACTCGTGGCCGATGAGCGCGGTCAGCGGCTGGCCCAGCGCGTCGGCCCGGTCGGCCACGATGTCGCCGAGGCGCAGGCGCTCGGGCATGTCGCGGGCGTCGACGAGGGTCAGCTCGCGGGCGCGGGCCGCGTCGAGCTCCGCGTGCGGGTCGCCGCTGCCGGTCGCGAGGGACAGCGCCACCTGGGCCCAGCCCTCGGCCTGTGCGACGCGCCCGCCGTCGGCCGCCATGACCGCCAGCTGCGCCAGGACCCGGGCGTGCAGGCCGTCGCCGAGGTCGGCGTAGGCCAGGGCGCGCTGGCACAGGCGGGTGACCACGCCGCCGGCCTGCGGGTACGTCACGCCGTGCAGCACCAGGGCGCTCGCCGCGACGAGGTCGCCCCGGCCGGCCCCGTCCGCGAGGTCCGCGGCGGCGGCGCAGCGCGCCAGGCACCGGTCGTAGCGGCCGGCCAGGTACTCGGCCCGCCCGAGCTCGATCAGCAGCTCGGCCCGCGCGGCCTCGGAGGCGTTCGCGGCGGACAGGTCGGCGAGCACGTCGGCGAGGTGGCCGACGGCGTCGTCGTAGGCGTGTGCGGCCCGGGCCTGCGCCGCCGCCGCGCGCGACCACGTGGCCGCGGCCCGGCGGGCGTCGGGGGCGGGCCCGGCCTGCCGCCACAGCGCCGCGATCCGGGCCGCCGGTTCGCCGCCGCCCGCCTCGAGCGCGAGGGCCGCGTCCCGGGCAAGCCGCCGGCGCGCGGCCGGCTCCAGCCGCGCCACGATCCCGTCGCGGACCAGAGCATGCGTGAAGCGGTACCCGCTGCCGTCCCCGGCGACCGCCAGCAGCCCGGCGTGCCACGCCGCGGTGAGGGCGTCCGCCACGTCGCCGGCGAGTGTGGCGGCGAGCAGTGCCTCGTCGACCTCCTCGCCGAGCACCGCGGCGGCCTCGACCACGGCGAGCTGGGCCGGGGTCAGCGCGGCGAGCAGCGCGCGTACCACGGCGGGCAGGTCGCTGGAGTCGTGCCCGGCGCGGACGGCGGACACCAGCAGCGGAAGGCCCCCGGTGCGCGTGTACACCTCGGCCGCGACGGCCGGGGCGACGAGCTCGGCGACCTCGTCGACGGTGAACGGCGCGAGCGGGATCGTCACCGCGCCGTAGCGGCCCAGCCCGGCCAGCCGCAGCGCCGCCTCCTCCGGCGCCGGCGAGCGGACGGTGCCGATGACCGTGAGGCCGCCGCAGGCCGCGCCCTGCGCCACCTGCCGCAGCAGGTCGAGGGAGGCGGCGTCGGCCCAGTGCAGGTCCTCGAGCACGATCACGGCCGGGTCGCCGTCCAGCAGCGCGTCGCTCATCCGGGCCAGGGCCGCGAACCGGGCCGAGGCCGCCGCGCCCGGCTCGACCTCGGACTCGGGCGCGAGCCGCAGGCCCGCCCGGCGCAGCGCCGCCCGCCACGGCCACAGCGGCGGGGCGGGCTCGGCAGGGCAGTAGCCGCGCACGGCCGCGACGCCGGCCTGGCGTACCGCCCGGTCGACCAGCATGGTCTTGCCGACGCCGGCGGGCCCCTCCACGAGCACGACCCCGCCGCCGTCGCCCGCGGCGAGCCGGCCGGCCAGGACGGCGAGCTCACGGCCCCGGCCGACGAATCCGGCATCCGTCAACGACACCCGGTCAGTATGGCGGGCGGTTTCAGTGACGGGGCTCAGTGGCGGTACCGATGTCCGGACGGGCCGGCGACGGCAGCCTTTCGGTATGCATATCTCGACGCACACCATCCCCGACGCCCACCCCGTGCACACCGGGTGGGTCGACAACGCCCGGGCCGCCGTCTCCGCCGCCGGCGACCCCCTCGGCGCGCTCGTCGGCCGCCCGCTCGGCACCGGCGCCGGCATCATGTTCGCGGGCTGGCCGCAGGACGGCCCGGACCGCTTCGAGTTGGTCGAGGAGCTTTCCGGCCGTGGTACCGCACCGCCGCGCTACATGCAGGTCATCGCCTTCGACGGCCCGCGTTCTGCGGAGTGGGCCGAGGCCGAGCAGCTCGCCGCGACGCGCCGGCTGTGGCCGGCGACCCGCGACATCCCGGGCGTCGTCCGGGCGCTGCGCCTGCGGGCCCGCGACAACGGCATGACGGTCGTGACGCTCGCCGAGTCGGCCGACGCCATCGACGAGGTGATCCGCGCGGTCATGACGAGCGCGCTGCTGCCCGAGGAGGACCCGGCGCTGCTCACCGGCCCCGACCGGACGGCCGTCTACCGGCTCGTCCACGCCGATCTCCCGATGGTCGCGAGTTAGCCGCGGACGATGAGGGTCGGGCCCCATCGGGTGCGATGGCCTGGCACAATGAGTGTCATGGATTGGGCGACCTACAAGAGCATCGACTGGGTGCGGGTCCTGGGTTACGAGAACCTCCCGGGCTGTGCGAGGCCCCAGGCGGCGCTGCGCGGCTGACTGCGCGACCGGGGCATCGACTGGATGCCGTTCGGCGAGGACGAGGTCGTCATCGACCTCATGTGCGGGCCCGACGAGACCGGGAAATGGCACGGGTACTTCGGGATCAAGGTCGACGCCGAAGGGCTGCGCCGCGTCGGGCTACATCCCGACCAGCCGAGCTCGAAGATCGTGGGGCCGTCCCCGCCGAAGTGGTGGCATGCCGCGGCCGAGCGGGGGTGGCGGCGCTAGGGCGATCGGACGATCGCTCGGTGCTGTCGGCCCGCTACGCAACGTTGCGTTCGCCGACGTCGAGCGCCGCGGACTCGGAGGCGCGCGTGCTAGCGTGGCTGGGTTGACCCGTTTCGATCGACGCCCCGGGTTGGCGGCGGCGAAACGTCGTCACACTGGTGTTCGCACCGCATGACCAGCGCCGTATCAGCCTTTCTGCGCTTGCCACCCGGCGCTGCACCCGCCATTGAGAGGTGGGTCATGTCAACAAGCTTCATCGCATGCACCGTGCACGCAGACGGCCTGGCACAAAGCCGCAACCGGTGACGATCTCCTACGGATTTCTGAGCACGTATCCGCCGACGCAGTGCGGGCTGGCGACATTCACAGCCTCGCTGTTTCGAGCGCTGACCTCGCCGGCCGGCGGCGCCGGCCCGGCGGGTGTCGTGCGTGTCGTGGAGTCCGCACCGAGCGTGGACCGCCCGGAGGTCATCGGGCACCTGATGCCCGGCGACGCCGACGGCGCGGCGCCGGCCGCCGTGCTGGATCGTCACGACGTCGTGATCGTGCAGCACGAGTACGGCATCTTCGGCGGCGCCGACGGCGAGCACCTGCTGCCCCTGCTGCGCCGGCTCCGCGCCCCCGTGATCGTGGTGCTGCACACCGTGCTGGCCCGGCCGAGCGCGCACCAGAAGGAGGTGCTCGAACAGGTCGTCGCGCTGGCGGGCGCCGCCGTCACGATGAGCGAGGCGGCCCGCGCGCGGCTCGTCGAGGAATACGACGTGGCCCCGGAGAAGGTCACCGTCATCCCGCACGGTGCGCCCGAACGGCCGCCGCTGCGGCTGCTCAACCCGTCGGGCGAGCCGGTGATCCTGACCTGGGGGCTGCTCGGGCCCGGCAAGGGCATCGAATGGGCGATCGCCGGCCTGCGCCTGGTGCGGCATCTCGCGCCGCGGCCGCGGTACGTCATCGCCGGCCAGACGCATCCCAGGGTTCTGGCCGAGCAGGGCGAGGCGTACCGGCTCATGCTGTACTCCCGGATCCGGGGGCTCGGCGTCGGCGGCATCGTCTCGTTCGAGCGGGGCTACCTCGACCAGACCCGGCTCGACCGGCTGATCGGGCGCGCCGACGTCGTGCTGCTGCCGTACGACTCGACCGACCAGGCGACCTCGGGCGTGCTGGTCGAGGCGCTGGCCGCGCACAAGCCCGTCATCGCCACCGCCTTTCCGCACGCGCAGGAGCTGCTCGGCGGCGGCGCCGGCCTGCTCGTGCCGCACCGGGACGGGCCCGCGATCGGCGCCGCCCTCAAGCGGGTGCTCACCGAGCCCGACCTCGTCAGCGGCATGTACGACAAGGCGACGCTGCTGTCGGCGGGCAGCCGCTGGACCATTGTCGCCGAGGCCTACCGCGCGCTGGCGGCGACGCTGCTGAGCCGGACGCGGGTGTCGCTGTGACCTGGCGGTATCCGCCGCCCTCGTACGACCATCTGCTCCGCCTCAGCGACGACATCGGGTTGTTCGAGCACGCCGACCACGCCGTGCCCCGCCTGGAGCACGGCTACTGCGTCGACGACGTGGCGCGCGGCCTCGTGGTGATCTGCCGCGAGCCGGAGCCGTCGGGGGCGCTGCTGCAGCAGGCGGAGCGGTACCTCGCGTTCATCGAGCGGGCGCAGCGCGGCGACGGGATGTTCCACAACCGTCTCGGGTACGACCGGACCTGGCTCGACGAGCCCGCCTCCGGCGACTGGTGGGGCCGCGCGGCATGGGCGGCCGGCACCGCCGCGGTGCGCAGCCCGATGGGCGATGTCCGGCGGCGCGCCCTGGCGTGTTTCGAACGGGCCGCGCGGTGCCGGTCGCGCTGGCCCCGGTCGATGGCGTACGCCGCACTCGGCGCGGCCGAGGTCCTGTCGGAGCGGCCGGACCATGCGGGCGCGCGCTGGCTGCTCAACGACGCGGCGACGACGGTCGGCCGCGCCGGCGACGACCCGCAATGGCCGTGGCCCGAGCCTCAGCTGACGTACGCCAACGCGCTCATCCCGGCCACCATGATCGCCGCCGGGCGGTACCTCGGACGTCCGGCCGCGCTGGCCGACGGGCTGCTGCTGCTGCGTTGGCTGCTCGAGCAGGAGACGCACGGCGGGCACCTGTCCTGCACGCCGGTCGGCGGGCGCCGGCCCGGCGAACGGCCGCCGGCCTTCGATCAGCAGCCGATCGAGGCGGCCACGCTCGCCGAGGCGTGCGTGAGCGCCCTCGATCTCGCCGGCGGCGAGCGCTGGGAGGCCGGGCTGGCCTCGGCCGTGGACTGGTTCATGGGGAACAACGACACCGGCGTCGCCCTCTACGATCCGGGCACCGGCGGCGGCTACGACGGGCTCACCGCGGACGGGCGCAACGCCAACCAGGGTGCGGAGTCCACGCTCGCCGCACTCGCCACCCTCCAGTACGCCCGGCGGCTGGCCTGATCCCCGGCCGCGCCGTCCGGGCGGCCCGGCGGCGAACTGCGCGGCACGCCAACGGTGAGAGAAGGTTCGGATGACCGACGACGTCCACGACCCGGGCCCGGCGCCGCCGGCCGGGGTGCGGCTGGAGTTCCGCACCGCGCCCGGCGCCTCCGTCGCGTTCGACGGCGCCTGGTGGCCGCGCACCCGCAACAGCGTCGGCGAGCTCGCCGCGCTCATCCAGGCGCTCGAAATCCGCCGGACGCGGGTCCGGCTGCTCATGCTCAATCCCTACGGCTGGCGCGATCGTCCTCGCCGCATCGACGCGGGCGGCCGGGTCGTCCGCATCGAGTGGATCACCATGCTCGACCGGTCCGTCGTGATCGGCGCGACCGACAAGGACCAGCGGATCGACCTGCGTCTCATCGTGCCGGCGGGCGACCAGCGTGCCGTGCCACCGCAGCCGCCGCTCACCACGGGCGGGGCGGCCACGGCGGGGATCCCGGCGGCCGAGGCCGAGCCGTGACCCTGCGGCGCATCCGCACGCCGGACGATGTTCGTGCGTGCGGTCAGGGCTGAGCCGGGGGAGGCACGAGCGTCAGGCGCAGGCCGTCGACCAGTTCTTCCACACGGACACGTTCGGCCTGTCCGCCCTCGGGCAGCATGGCGTCGTAGAGCTCGCCGTTGCCGATGTCGATCGTGCCGCCCGCCCGGGCGATCAGCACCGCGAGCACCGCACGGAGATTGACGTCACTGAGATACCGCATGCGGACCGCCTGCCACTGACTTTTCGCGTTGGCGCCGGGCGGAACAAGATGTGCCGTCCGCGGACCATGCTAACCCGGTTTCCCGCCCGTCGCGGCGTCGCATTTCATGCCCGGCTGGGCGCGCCGAATCCGCGGCGCGGCCCGCCTCGCCGGGACGTGCTACTGTTGCGCGGTTGCAGTTGTGAACCGAATACTTTGCCAGCGCCTGGTGGGTATTGACCCGCCGGCGCTCTTTTAGTTTTTCGGCCATCTCCGAATTGGATGATCACCACTGCGATACGGGATCTCGCAATGTGTGGGTTCCCGATCCAGACTTCCCAAGGGGACGGCATGACCATCGGTACCGTGAAGTGGTTCAACTCGGAAAAGGGCTTCGGTTTCATCACCCCCGACGGTGGTGGCGCCGACGTGTTCGCCCACTACTCGGCGATCAGCTCCAACGGCTTCCGCAGCCTCGACGAGAACCAGCGGGTCGAGTTCGACATCACGCAGGGCGCCAAGGGCGCCCAGGCGGCGAACATCCGCGTCATCTGAGCCAGGCCGGCGCATCACGCCGCGGAGATCCGGTGCCGCCGGATCCGCGGCGTGCGACGCCGGTCGCCGCGGCCCCCGGCATTCCGCCGGCCCGTCCGCGGCACCCTCTGTCGCGGCCGCGACGGCCCGGTGCGGGCCGGCCCGGGGCCGCACCTTCACGTTCGGAGACACATGGCGGCCCGCCGCACCCCTGACCACGCATCGCCGATGACCACCGCGTTCACCGACCTGGGCGTGCCCGCCGCACTGGCCCGGGTGCTCGCCGCGGCCGGCATCACGCAACCGCTGCCGATCCAGGCGGCGACGCTGCCCGACACACTCGCCGGGCGCGACGTGCTCGCCCGTGGCCGCACGGGCTCGGGCAAGACCTACGCATTCCTGCTGCCTGTGCTGACCCGGCTGTCCACCGGCGGCTCGCCGCGGCGGCCCGGCCGGCCGCGGGCGCTGATCCTCGCGCCCACCCGCGAGCTGGCCACCCAGATCCACACGGCGATGGCGCCGCTGGCCAAGGCGTTGTCGCTGCGGACCATGGTCGTCTTCGGCGGCGTCCGGGTGAGCTCGCAGATCGCCGGTCTGCAGGGCGGGGTGGACGTGCTCGTCGCCTGCCCGGGGCGTCTGGCCGACCTCGTGCGGTCGGGCCATGCGCGCCTGGACGCGGTGGAGGTCACCGTGCTCGACGAGGCCGACCACATGGCCGATCTGGGCTTCCTGCCCGACGTGCAGCGGCTGCTCGCGCTGACCCCGCCGCGAGGGCAACGGCTGCTGTTCTCGGCGACGCTGGACGCCGGCGTCGACGTGCTCGTGCGGCGGTTCCTGACCGCCCCGGTCACGCACAGCGTCGACTCGGCGCTGTCCCCGGTGACGGCGATGGAGCATCACGTGCTGCACGTCCGCGACGAGGAGCGCTTCGAAGTCCTCGCGGACCTCGCCGCCGCACCGGGCCGCGCGATGGTGTTCACCCGGACCAAGCGCGGCGCGAAGACGCTGACCCGCCGGCTGGTCGCCGCCGGCGTGCCCGCCGTGGAGCTGCACGGCGACCTGGGACAGCCCGCGCGCAACCGCAACCTGCTGGCGTTCACCGACGGCACCGTGACGACCCTCGTGGCCACCGACATCGCCGCCCGCGGCATCCACGTCGATGACGTCCGGCTCGTCATCCACGCCGATCCACCGGTGGAGCACAAGGCCTACCTGCACCGCTCCGGGCGCACGGCCCGCGCCGGCGCGACGGGCACCGTCGTCACGCTCATGACGGACCGGCAGGTCGCCGAGGTGCGCGAACTGACCCGCAAGGCCGGGATCGCCGCGGCCACCATCCGCCTCGGACCCGGCGACCCCCGGCTGATGCAGCTCGCCGCCGGGGAGCGCACATTCGTCCCGGCGACGGCGACGGCGACGGCCGGCGATCCGCTGCCGGTGGACGGCACCCGGCGCCGTCCGGCCCGCGACGTGCACCCGCGTGGCGCGGCACGCACGCCGGCCGCCGCCGCGGCGGCGCCCGCCCGTCCAGCGGGCGCGGCGGCGTTCTCCGCACGGTCGCAGGCAGGGCGTCGGCGGCGGGGCCGCTGACGCCCGCCGTCAGGCGTTGAGGTACGCCAGGACGGCGCGCACCCGCCGGTTGTCGTCGTCGGAGGGCGGCATGTCCAGCTTGGCCAGGATGTTGTTGATGTGCTTGCTGACGGCCTTCTCGGTGATGCAGAGCTTGACGGCGATGGCGGCGTTGGAGCGGCCCTCCGCCATCTCACCGAGGACCTCCCGCTCCCGCAGGGTGAGGACCGCCAGCGGCTCCCGGCGGGCGAGCAGCTGCGAGATCACCTCCGGGTCCATGGCGGTGCCGCCGCCGGCGACGCGCCGCACGGCGTCGACGAACTCGCCGATGTTGGACACCCGGTCCTTGAGCAGGTAGCCGACCCCGCCGTGCGGGCTGCCGAGCAGCTCGCGCGCGTAGAGGGGCTCGACGTGCTGGGAGAGCATCAGCGTCGGCAGGCCGGGCATCTGGCTGCGGGCCGCGATCGCGGCCTGCAGCCCCTCGTCGGTGAAGGTCGGCGGCAGCCGGACGTCGATGACCGCGACGTCGGGCCGGTGCTCGACCAGAGCGGGCAGCAGCGCCGGTCCGTTGTCGACCGCCGCGACGACCTCGAAGTCGAACGCCTGCAGCAGCCGGGTCAGTCCGTCGCGGAGAAGAGTGTGGTCTTCGGCGATGACAACACGCACGGCAGCTCCATGGTGATGACGGTGGGTCCCGCCGGCGGGCTCGACAGCGTCATGGTGCCGTCGAACGCGGCGAGGCGGCGCTCGATGCCGCGCAGGCCGGAGCCGGCCGCCGGGTCGGCGCCCCCGGCGCCGTCGTCGGTGACGACGATGTTCAGGACTCCGTGCGCATAGCGCAGGCTCACCGTTCCGCGGTGGGCACGGCTGTGCCGGATCAGGTTGGTCAGCGTCTCGGCGACGGCGAAGTACGCCGCGGACTCGACGGGAGTGTCGGGGCGTCCCGGCAGGTCGACGTCGACCGAGATGTCGACCGGCAGGCCGAGCGCCAGCGCGCGGACGGCGCCGCCGAGCCCGCGTTCGGCGAGCACCGGCGGGTGGATGCCGCGCACGAGATGCCGAAGCTCCACCAGGGCCGCGCCGCTGGACTCCTTGGCCTCGGCGAGCAGCCGGCGGGCGCCGGCCGGGTTGCGGTCGAGGATCTCGTCGGCCAGGCCGATCACCATGCTCAGCGACACCAGCCGGGCCTGGACGCCGTCGTGCAGGTCGCGTTCGATGCGGCGCAGCTCCGCCGCCTGGGCGTCCACGGTGTCGGCCCGCGTCGCCGTCAGCTGCGTGACGCGCAGCCGAAGCTCGGCCGTCTTGGTGGGTGCGAGGAACAGCCGCGCGAAGTGGGCGTCGACGCGACGCAGCCAGGGCGCCGCCGACAGGCCGGCGACGAGGATCGCGGCGCCCTGCGGCACGCAGAGCAGGCCGGCGCCGAACGACTCGACGGACCAGACGGCACCGTAGCCGTACCAGCCGGTGGCGAGCCAGACCCACACCGGCACCAGCGTCACGCCGGCCAGCCCGTACAGGGGAATGAGCACGACGAACGCGGCCAGCCCGCTGCCGACGACCGCCCCCGGCCCGAGCCACGCGAGGTCGCGCCACGTGGCCGGGTCCGTCACCGTCCACCGGAAGCGCTGCCAGCCACCGGCCACGGCCCGCTCCGGCTCCGGATGGTACGGGCGGGTCACGAGCACGCCGGTGCGCGAGGCGCGCCGGCGCTCCAGATCGGCGCGCATCCGGACCAGGCGCATCGTCCACGGCACCAGCGCCAGGCCGAGAAACGGCACCGGGGTCATCGCCAGCACGAGCACCGACACGGCCAGCAGCGGCAGGTTGGTGAACGCCAGGCCGAGCGCCGCGAGGCCGCCCAGCACGGAGCGAATCCCCCGGCCGGCCCACCGCCCGGTCGGTGCGCCCACTCCGATCACGCCCACATGTCTCATTGTGCCAGCGGCTCCGCCGGGCCATGGTGGTGCTAGCACCCCTACCGCGGAGGACCTGGCGCTCCTGACCGGCGGCGCGCCGCAGGGTTCGATGCTCACATGACGACCACCACGACACCGGCGCGAGCGGCGGCCGGCAGTGACTTCGCCGTGCTGGCCCGCCGGATCGCAGCCGAAGGGCTGATGGAACGCCGCCCCGTCTACTACCTCGCCCGGCTGAGCATCGTCGCGCTCATGCTGGCCGGCGGCTGGGCCGCGTTCTTCCTCATCGGCTCGTCCTGGTGGCAGCTGGTGACCGCGGCCTTCCTCGCCGTCGCCTTCACCCAGGCCGCGCTCGTTGCCCACGACCTCGCCCACCGTCAGGTGTTCCGCACGCGCCGGCCGAGCGAGTTCGCCGGGCTGCTGGCCGGCACCCTCGTCGGCATGAGCTACGGCTGGTGGATGGACAAGCACACCCGCCACCACAACAACCCCAACCACGACGACCTCGACCCGGACGTCGCACCCGAGGTGCTCATCTGGGCCGCGGAGTCGGCCGTGGGCCGGCGGGGACTGGCCGGCTTCATCACCCGGCACCAGGCCGGGCTGTTCTTCCCGCTCCTCACGCTGCTGGCCATCGACCTGAAGGTCTCCAGCGTCAAGGCGCTGCGCAACGGCACGGTGAAGCGCCGCGGGCTGGAGGGCGCGCTGCTCGCGCTGCACGCCGTGGCCTACCTGGCGGCCCTGCTGATCGTGCTGTCGCCGCTGCAGGCCCTCGCCTTCGCCCTGGTGCACCAGGCGCTGTTCGGCGTCTACCTGGGCATGACGTTCGCGCCCAACCACAAGGGCATGCCCCACCCGACCGGCGACGAGGACTTCCTGCGCAAGCAGGTGCTCACCTCCCGCAATGTGCACGGCAGCTGGCTGACCGATGTGGCGCTGGGCGGGCTGAACTACCAGATCGAGCACCACCTGTTCCCGGGGATGCCGACGCCGAACCTGCGCCGGGCCCAGCCGATCGTCCAGGCGTACTGCGCCGACCTCGGCGTCAGCTATGAACAGACCGGCCTGATCGCCTCCTACCGGCAGGCGCTGCGCTATCTGCACGCCGTCGGCGCTCCCGCCCGCGCCGGCCGCTGACCCCGGCCCGCCTCTGGATTGAAGGCGATCCGGGAGGTCCGGCTGGAAGTCGCCATTCACGCGGGCGCGCCGGACGGCGAGGATGCGCGGTGTGCGGTACATCCGGCTGGGCTCCTCAGGTTTGACCGTCTCGCGGATCGCGCTGGGCATGATGAGCTACGGCGACCCAGCGGCCCTGTCGTGGGCCCTCGACGAGCGCGGCGCGCTGCCGATCGTGCGGCGCGCCGTTGAGGCCGGCGTGACGCTGTTCGACACCGCCGACATGTACTGCGACGGTGCGAGCGAGACCGTCACCGGGCGGCTGCTGCGCCGGCTGTTCGCGCGGCGCGAGGACTACGTGCTGGCGAGCAAGGTGTACTACCCGACCGGGCCGGGCGCCAACGACCGCGGGCTGTCGCGCAAGCACATCGTCGCCGCGGCCGAGGCGTCGCTGCGGCGGCTCGGCACCGACCACCTCGACCTGTACCAGGTGCACCGCTGGGACCCGGACACCCCGGCCGACGAGACGATGCGGGCCCTCGACGACCTCGTCCGCGCCGGCAAGGTGCGCTACCTCGGCGCGTCGCTCATGCCGGCGTGGCGGTTCGCGCTGGCGCAGTACACGGCGGCGGGCAACGGCTGGGCGCGGTTCGTGTCGATGCAGACGCGGTACAACCTCGTGTACCGCGAGGAGGAGCGCGAGATGCTCCCGTGCTGCGCCGACCAGGGCGTCGGGGTGCTGCCCTACAGCCCCCTGGCACGCGGCCGGCTGGCTCGGGCCGGCGCGGAGCCGACCGCGCGGTCCGAGACGGACGCGGCGGCCCGGCGTGCGGCCGACGGCGACGACGAGATCGTGGCCGCGGTGCGCGCGGTGGCCGCCGAGCACGGCGTCCCGCCGGCGCGCGTCGCCCTCGCCTGGCTGCTCGGGCGGCCCGGCGTGTGCGCGCCCATCATCGGCGCCACCCGTACCGGCCACATCGACGACGCCGTCGCCGCGCTCGACGTGACGCTCACCGGGGAGCAGGCCGCCCGCCTCGAGGCGCCGTACCGGGCACGCGAGCCGCGCTACTGAGCCCTACCATCGATGGCCATGGGATACCTGGTGCGACCCTCCGGACGCCTGCATGTCCCGGCGGCCGACGACGCCGCGGCGGTCGCCGCGATCAAGGCCGCGTGGGCACAGGGCGACGGGTTCGACCCGGACGGGTGGCCGCCGAGCGACACCCTGACCGACATCGCGTGGGTCGCGGCGGCCGCCGTCGAGCGCGACGGCGACTGGATCGAGTTCGCCTACGACGACGCGGGCGACCCGAAGTGGTCGGACTCGGCGACCGCCTTCTACGTCGCGCTCGCGCCGTTCGTGCGGGCGGAAGGGACCGTCGAGATCGAGGGCGAGGACGGCTCGACCTGGACCTACACCTACGCCGGCGGGCAGGTCACGCAGGACGGGTGGAACGGCTGGGACGGCACCCTCGAGCCGTTCGGCGAGCCGGTGAACATGCCGCCGGACGAGCGTTAGGACGTGACGGTCCTCGCGTGCGGCGCCTGCGGTGCTGGGCTCACGGTGCCGCTCACCCGGGTCGCGCTGCCGGTCCACGCCGTCCAGCACCGCTTCCACGACCTGCTCGGCCCGCTCATGGAACCCGGCACCTACGCCGTCGATCCCGAGCCGGGCGGGCCGCCGTGGCGGCGGTGGGACGACCTCGACGAGGCCGGCCGGCGGGCGCGGGGCTGGTACGCGACGCCGCCGTACGCCGTCGCGGACGGGCCCGCCGGGCGGTTCGTCGTGGCGCCCGGCGACACCCGCGGGCTGGCCTTCACCGGCGCCGAGCCGGACGGCTACTGCCTGGGGCTCACCGGCAGCAACGGGCCGAACCTGTCCTGCGCGGGTTGCGGCAACGCGGCCGGCTTCCGGGTGGACGACTGCGGCTACTGGCAGGCGGTGTGGTTCGACCCCCGGGCCGTGCGGGCCACCGGGCCCGACGACACCCCGGTCGCCGACTGGCCGGCGGTGCTGGCCACCCGGCCCGCCCTCGACCCCATCGGCGCGGACGGCGACTGGCACCCCCGCTGGACGGCGGCGGGCGGCGCGGCGCTCGCGGGCCTGCTGCTGGCCTCGGGGGGCCGGCGCGTCCACGTCCCGGACGGGCCGCTCGCCGGCCTCTTCCGCCGCTGGCTCGACGGGCTGCTCCCGCCGGGCCCGCCCGCGCGGCGTGCCACGCTCGCCGGTCCGGGCCTCCCGCCGGCCCCGGACATTGCCCTGGTGCCGCGCCATCCGCAGACCGGCGCGCCGTGGCCGTGCCCGGGCGCGGCGGCCACGGTCCCGTTGGACGTCGACGTGTGGATGTTCCTGGTGTCGTACCGCGAGCGGGGCCCCATCCCGGGGATCGGCGCGCTGCCGCAGGACGCCTACCTGGACCTCGCCTGGCCGCTGCACCTTGCCTGGCCGTTCGAGCCGGACGATCGGGTGTTCTGCGACGTCCTGGTGCGCCGGCCGGAGGTCCGTGAGCCATGGCTGCTCGCCATCTACGACCGCGCCAGGCGCCACAACCTACGCGCGCTGGGTGTCTAGGTAGGCCTCGAGCCGCTCCGGCACGCAAGGCGGGCAGAACACGGAGCCCTGCGCGAGGTGGCAGCCGGCGGTTGTGATCGCCCGCAGTTCGGCCTCCTGCTGTACATCGTCGACCGCCACCTCGACGCCCAGCTGCCGGGCCAGGTTGACGACCGCGCCGACCACGGCGGTGTCGGCGCCGGCGAACGTGGGGCGGTCGACGCGGACCAGGTCGAGGGGGAGGCGGCGCAGCAGGCTCAGCGAGGTGGCCTGCACCCCGAAGCCGGTCAGCGCGGTGCGGGCGCCGAGGGTGCGTACCGCCGCGAGCCGCTCGACGAGGTCGGGCAGCGGCGGGTCGGGGACGCTGAACTGCACCACGAGCCGTGAGGCCGGCAAGCCGGTGGCGGCGAGCAGGTCGACGAAGCCGTCGTGGCCGAGCAGGGCGGGCGAGACCGGCACGGCCAGCCACAGCGGGCGGCCGGTCGACGCGGCGCCGCCCCACGCGGCCAGCTGCCGGCCGGCGGCGCTGAGCAGCCAGGCACCGAACTCGTGGTGCAGGCCGAGCTGGTCGGCGATCGGGAGGAACTCGTGCTCCTCGACGGCGCCGAGGCCGGGGCGGCGCCAGCGGGGGCGGGCCTCGACGCCGGCGACGCGGCCGGCGGGCAGCTCGACGACGGGCTGGAACAGCAGGTCGAACTCGCCGCGGGCGAGGGCGCCGGGCAGGTCCTGCTCGATGGTGAGGCGGCGGCGCAGCAGCGCGGCGGTCGCCTCGTCGTACCACTGCGGCGGCTGCGCCGGGCCGAGCTGGCGGGCGCGCTGCAGGGCGAGCTCGGCGCGGCTCAGGGCGCTCATCGTCGGTGCGTCGCCGGCGGCGGCGTGCTCGGCGAGGCCGGCGGAGGCGGACAGGTGCGAGGCGACGCCGAGGACCGGGTACGGGTCCGACAGCAGCGTGAGCAGGCGGCTCGCGGTCATCTGGGCGTGCACGGCGCCGCCGGCGGTGAGGACGGCGAACTGGTCGCCGTTGAGCCGGGCGGCGACCTCGCCGGGGCCGAGGGCGGTGCGCAGGCGGCGGGCGGCCTCGACGAGCACGGCGTCGCCGATCTCGTGGCCGCGCAGCTGGTTGACGGTGGTGAGGCCGTCGAGGCCCAGGACGATGAGCACGCAGGGCGCGGTGCGCTCGGCGAGCTGCCGGCGCAGCTCCGTGCGGTTGGCCAGGCCTGTGAGGTGGTCGCTGCGGGCGGCCTGGTGCAGGGCGTGCTCGAGCTGGCGGCGCTGGCTGATGTCGCGGATGTGCACGACGACGGCCCGCACGGACGGGTCGGCGCGCTGGTCGCTGACGCTCCACTCGGTCTCGCGCCACACGCCGAAGCCGTCGCCGAGGCGGGCCTCGACGAGGGGCTCGCCCGCGGCGAGGGCGGCGCCGACGGCCGGTGCCTCGTCGGGGTGGACGCGGTGCAGCAGCGGGCGGCCGAGGACGTCGGCGTCGGCGAGGCCGAGGCGGCGGGCGGCGGCGGGGGACTGCCAGCGCACGATGAGGGCGTCGTCGAGCATCATCGTGACGTCGGCGGAGCCGGCCACCAACGCGCGGAAGCGGGCCTCGCGCTGGGCGAGCCAGTGGGCGTACTGCCGGACGTCGGCGACGGCGAGGGCCTCGCGGACGGCGAGGATGAGCACGGCGACGATCGCCAGCAGCGCCGAGACGGCGTCGAAATGCCCGGCGACGAGCAGGTGGTAGGCGGCGGCGACGAGCGCGGCGGCGAGGGGCAGTGCGAGCAGCGGGTAGCGGGCGAAGCTGCCGTCGGGGGTGGCGGTGTCGGGGCCGGCGCCGGCCGGTGCCGGCGTGGCGGGCAGGGTGCGCCCGGCGAGCAGCGGCCCGGCGACGAGGGGCACGCCGGCGGCGGTCAGCCAGCCGGCCGGGGAGTGGTAGTCGAGCAGCAGCACGAGCGCGGTCTGCGCGACGAGCGTGATGAGGACGCCGGCGCCGCGCACGACGGCGCCGGGCTGCATCGGGGCGGCGCGCATGATGCCCACGACGGCAGACCCGACGGCGACACTGGCGACGAGCACGGCGGTGAGTGCGGCGCCCTTCAGGCCGGCCTGCTCGAACACGACGAGCCAGGCAATGAAGAACAGCAGGATGCCGATGCCGACGCCGTCGAGCAGGCGGCGGGCCCGCCCGACCCAGGTGGCGGGCTGGCCGGGCAGGTGGAACAGCGCGGCGAGGAAGGTGCCGGCGACGAAGAACAGGCCGATGAGCGGCAGCTCGGCGGGCAGCGGCACGTCGGACAGGCGGGCGCCGGGCGCGGCGACGAGGGCGATACCGGCGGCGGCGGTGGACAGGCCGCAGAAGGCGAGGGCGGCGCCGGCGGGGCGGTACCAGGCGGCGGCGGGTCCGGCGCGCAGCAGCAGGCCGCCGGCGCGGGCGGCGGCGACGAGCCCGGCGACGGCGAGCGCGACGCCGGCGGGCAGCAGCCCGGCGAGGGCGGCGGCCAGCGCGGCGGCGCTGAGCGTAACGGAGACGAGCAGCACGGCGTTTCTTTCCTCGGAGGGGTCGAGGTTTCGCGCAGCCTGCACAACGCGTCAGGCATCGATCAGGTTACCGTCGGCGAGCATTGCGGCGAATGCGGCCGCGAGGGGGTCGGGCCGCACCCGGGAGTAGGCGGTGATCGCCCGCCGGACCGGCGGGGACGAGCGCGGCGCCGAGGCCGGCGGCGGCGAGGGCGGGCACGGCGGCGGCGGGGTTCCTGCGCGCCGCGGCGGCACGCAACCCCGCGGGTCGCGTGGGCACGACCGCGGACCTGGTGGACGCGGCGCTGTTCGCGATCGGCAACCCGTTCGTGACGGGCACCGTGCTGCACGTCGACGGCGGCGGGCGCCGGTCGGCGTGACGGGTGGGCGGACTCCTACGTGCTGAGGCCGGGCATGGTGTCGCTGGTCACACGGCGGCGGAGCATCACCTGGCGGGTGCCGTCGGGGTAGAGCCGCACCCGGGCCAGCTCCCAGCCGCCGTACTCGGCCTGGATCGTCAGCTGTGCGTTAGCGGTCATCCGGTCGACGTTCGACGGCAACCGCAGCGGCACGTATTCGTAGTCCATGGCAACCACCTTCCTCCAAACCCCTGAAACCCCAGATCAGAGGCGCCGCCGAGGCATCCCGGCAGCCTGTCACGGTTCGTGTCGGTGGCACCTTGGCGGCACCCGCCGGACACGTCCGTGTCAGTGGACCGTAACGCGGCGCCGCGGCCCAGGCCAGCCTCACGCACGCAAGCACCCTCGCGGACGTACGTGGGCCGGCCCGGCGGCTCGCCCGAACGGACGATCCGGCGCCGGGTGGTGGATTGCGGCGAACCGTGGCCAGTGGCGGCGCACCGGGCGCCGCCGTCGATACGGGGGTCAGTGGTCTGCGGCGCCGTCGAGGGAGATGCGTTCGGCCGGCGTGGCCTCCCTCGCCGCGGGCACGGTGCGCAGCGCTGCCAGCTCGGCGGCGACGGCCTGCGCGATCTGCCCGGACAGCGTCTGCAGCGCCGCAGGGTCGAGCTGCACCTGCACCGCTGCCGGGGCCGGGCCGGTGTCGACCGGGCCGAAGATCTCCGCGGACCAGCCCTTGCGGATCCAGCCGCCGCCCTCCCAGTCCACGCCGTCCTGGCCGTGGGCGAGCGTGAACGCGCCCTGCTCGGCGAGGTACCTGAGGTCCGCGATGTGGCCGCGGTCGATCTTGTAGCTGCGGAATCCGCCCGTGAAGCACAGGTAGTGCTGCCCGTCGGCGCCCTTCGCGATGATGGCCATGTCGTTGCCTCCTGCTGCTCTCAGGTTCGGGATGGATGCCGCGCCGGAGATCGCCGGCCAGACGGCCGGGTCGCGGATCGCGGTTTTGGAGATGTTGTCGCCGCCCGCGCCCTCGATCGGCGACACCGCGTACTGCATGAGCGCCAGGTCCGTGTAACCCCAGTAGCCGGCCCGCCAGTGCGGGCTCTGGTCGCCGGGGTAGAAGCCGAGGTAGCCGCGGTTCGGCGCGGCCATCAGCCACGGGGTGAGGGAGTGGACGTCCCAGTGCGCCCGGCCGCCGTCCGTCGCCCACCAGTCGCCGGTGTACATGTACGGCAGGTGCCCGAGCTTGTCGGCCATCGCGTGGACGAAGTCACGGGTGATCGCCCAGGTGGCGGGCCTCGGGATGTCCTCGTTGTCGACCTGCACCGCGACGGGGCCGCATTCGCGGACGATCGGGCCGAGTGTCCGCCAGCAGTGGTCGGCCTGGGCGCTGCCGGAGGCGGTGTTGTCGAGCCAGTGGAAGCACGACAGGCCCATGCCTCTCGCCCTCGCCTCCCGGGCGTAGCTGCCGGCGTGCCGGAACGTGTAGCTCACGCCCTGTGAGGTCTTGACGTTGGCGATGGCGAAGCCTGCGCGTCTCACCACGTCGAGGTCGATGCCCTCCTGGTAGGACGCGATGTCGAACAAGTGCAGCGTCACGGTCTGCCTCCCAATGTCAGGGGACGCCACGCGGCAGCGTCGCCGCGCCGACCCGGTCGACGATCGCGACGCTGTTGTTGAAACGAGTTGTCGACTCACTACACGGAGACGGTTCCGCCGCCGCAGATACGTCGGAGCACGCAGAAATCTGCGCAGCCGTACCAACGACCGGCCGCCGCCTACGGATACGGCGGAGCTTGCACCGCCGCGCGGCCCCGTAGTCCGGGATCCGGCACCGCTACGCCGGTATGCGCTGGACCAGCCCTTCGCCGGCCTGCTCGCCCGACCCGGCGACGGCGAGGCCGCCGCCGGCGGGGTCCACGGCGACGGCGAGGGGCAGCCGCACGGTGCCGTGGCGGGCCACCTCGCGGGGCGTGCCGCCGCTCAGGTCGAAGCCGACGACCTCGTTGCGCTGGGTGAGGGTCACCCACACGACGCGGCGGTCCGGCTCGGACGCGGCCGCCCACGCCCCGCCCGGCACCGGGTAGCGCTGGCGCAGCAGCAGCGGGCCGGTGTCGTAAACGAGCAGCTCCCCGTCGCGGGCGTCGACGACCGCGAACCGCCCGGAGCCGGCCGGGACGACGGCGACGGCGCCGTCGCCGGCCCGCAGGCCCTCCTGCCGGGCGCCGGTCGCCGCGTCGAACACCGTGATCGACGACTCGCCGGCGTCGACGACCGCGATCCGCTCGTCGTCGGCGGCGAGGGCGTAGGGGCGCCCGCCCGCGTGGATGGTGCGCAGGACCTCGCCGGTCGCCGACAGCACGAGGACGTCGCCGCGGTCGGGCACGGCGACGGCGGTCCAGTCCCCGGTGCGCGGCACGGCGATCGCGCCGCCCTCGGCCGGCAGCGGCCACGAGCGGGCCGTGGTCGAGCCGGCCGGCACGTCGAGCACGGCGGCGCCGGCCACGATGCGGAAGCCGCCGCCGGGGGCGCCGACCACGCTGCGGGGTGTGCCCGTGGTCGGGAGCTGCGCGAACGCGTCGGATGGCGCAGGCCGTACCGATGCGGCCTGGTTTGAAATGACGGCGACGCCGCGCCCGAGCGCCACGCCCGTGGGGGCCGCCGGGGCCTTGCTCGTCGTGCCGGCCGGGGACCTTGCGGGCTCGGGCGCCCAGGTCGGGGTGGGCACGGTCGCGTCGGGGTGGCTGACGGGCGCGCCGGCGTCACACGCGGTGAGCAGCAGCAGGCCGGCCAGGGGTAGCAGTCGGCGCTTCATGATCAGACCAGGTTACGTTTGCCGCTCGGGGTAACCGGACGTGGGCGCCGAGACGTCGTCGAGGGCGGCGCGGATCTCGCGCGGCAGGACGATCTCCTCGGTCTGCAGCGCGCCGAGCAGCTGCCCGACGGTCCGCGCGCCGAGGACGGGCGCGACGACGCCGGGGCGGTCGCGGACCCAGGCCAGGGCGACCTCGAGCGGCGACACGCCGAGGCCGCCGGCGGCGGTCGCGACGGCCTCGACGATGCCGGCGCACCGGTCGTCGAGGTAGGGGGCGACGAACCGCTCGAAGTGCGGCGACGCGGCCCGGGAGTCGGCCGGCACGCCGGTGCGGTACTTACCGGTGAGCACGCCCCGGCCGAGCGGCGACCAGGGCAGGATGCCGATGCCCAGCGACGCGCAGGCCGGCACCACCTCCCGCTCGATGCCGCGCTCCAGCAGCGAGTACTCGACCTGGGTCGACACCAGCGGCGCCCGGCCCGGCCACGCGGCCTGCCACGTCGCGGCGCGGGCGGTCTGCCAGCCTGAGAAATTTGACACACCGGCGTAGCGGGCCCGTCCGGTGCTCACCGCCGTGTCGATCGCCGACAGCGTCTCCTCGACCGGCGTGTCGGGGTCGTAGCCGTGCACCTGCCACAGGTCCACGTGGTCGGTGCCCAGCCGCTGCAGGGAGGTGTCCAGGGCGCGCAGGAGGTGCCCGCGGGAGCCGTCGCGGCGGCGGGCCATGCCCGGGCGCAGGCCCGCCTTCGTGGCGATGACCAGCTCTTCCCTGGGCACGAGGCGCCCCACGAGGGCGCCGATGACGGACTCGGCCTCGCCGTCGGCGTAGACGTCCGCGGTGTCCAGCAGGGTGCCGCCGGCGTCGCGGAACGTCTTGAGCTGGGCCGCCGCGTCGTCGGCGTCGGTGTCACGGCCCCAGGTCATGGTGCCGAGGGCCAGCCGGGATACCGCCAGCCCGCTACGGCCGAGCGGTCGCTGTTGCATGCATGGAACGATACGGCCGGATGGCGCCTTCGTACGGTAGGCGTGCCCCGGGCTACCCTGGTGCCGCCCGTGCAGGGTCGCGCGGGGGACCCTTGGAGGCAGTTGTGCGGCTTGCATTGAACCTCGGCTACCTGTCGTCATGGAATGACCCCGAAGGCCACCTGGCCGTGGCGAAGGAGGCCGACCGCCTCGGCTTCTCCTGCGTATGGGTGGCCGAGGCCTACGGTTCCGACGCGCCGTCGATGCTGTCGTGGATCGCCGGGCAGACCGAGCGGATCGAGCTGGGCTCCGCGGTCTTCCAGATCCCGGCCCGCACGCCCGCCATGGCGGCGATGACCGCGGCCACGATCGACAAGCTCTCCGGCGGGCGCTTCCGCCTCGGCCTCGGCGTGTCGGGTCCCCAGGTCTCCGAGGGCTGGCACGGCGTGCGCTTCGGCAAGCCCCTCGCCCGCACCCGGGAGTACGTCGACATCGTCAACATGGCGCTCACGCGCAAGGTCGTCGAGTACGACGGCCAGTTCTACCGGCTGCCCCTGCCCGACGGGCCCGGCAAGGCGCTCAAGCTCACGCTGCACCCGGTGCGCGACCACGTGCCGGTGTACCTCGCCGCCGTCGGCCCCAAGAACCTCGAGCTGGCCGGAGAGATCGCCGACGGCTGGCTGGCGATCTTCTTCGCGCCCGAGTTCGCGAGCGAGTCGCTCGGCTCGATCGCGGCCGGGCGGGCCAAGGCCGGCAAGACCATGGACGGCTTCGAGGTGACCGCGGGGGTACCCGTGGTGTTCGGCGACGACGTCGCGATGTGCGCGGAGCTGGTGCGGCCCTACGCGGCCCTCTACGTCGGCGGCATGGGCTCGCGGGAACAGAACTTCTACAACGCCCTCGCCACCCGGATGGGATACGGTGAGGCTGCCCGCGAGGTGCAGGACCTCTATCTGGCCAAGCGCCACCGGGACGCGGCCGCCGCGGTGCCGCTGGAGTTCATCGACCGCACCTCGCTGCTCGGGTCCGTCGAGCGGGTCGCGGAGCGGCTGCGGGCGTACAAGGAGGCCGGCGTGACCGAGATCTCCACCATCGTGTTCGGCGACGCGGACTACTCGATCTCGACCCTGCGCCAGCTCGCCGAAGCCTGGGAGAAGGCTGGTCTGGCGTGACCGGTCCGGAGCGCAGCGCAGGGGCCGGTCACCAGAAAACGCAGTGTGGCCGCACGGCCGACGAGCGAAGCGAGGAGGGCGTGTGACCACTGTTCTGTTGCTGCGGCACGGCCGCACCATGACCAACGCCACCGGTGTCCTTGCCGGACATCAGCCGGTGGCGCTGGACGAGGTCGGCCGGGCGCAGGCCGTCGCCGTCGGCGAGCGCCTCGCCGCCGCCAAGCTGCCCCTCGCCGCCGTGGTCAGCAGCCCGCTGCCGCGCTGCCGGGAGACGCTCGCGCTCGCCCTGCCCGACGTCACCGACGTGGTCGAGGACGAGGGCATCATCGAGTGCCGGTACGGCGACTGGACCGGCCGCCCGCTCAAGGAGCTCGCCAAGGAGCCGCTGTGGGCGACGGTGCAGGCGCACCCGTCCGCGGCCGTCTTCCCCGGCGCGGACGGCGAGTCGATGGCGGCCATGTCCGCCCGGGCTATCGCGGCGATCCGCGAACGGGACGCGCGCATCGCCGAGAGCCACGGGCCGGAGGCCGTCTGGCTGGCGTGCAGCCACGGCGACATCATCAAGGCGATCGTGGCCGATGCGCTCGGCATGCACCTGGACCTGTTCCAGCGCATCGCGGTCGAGCCCGCGTCGGTGACCGTCGTGCGGTACACCCCCTTGCGCTCCTTCGTCCTTCGCCTCAACGACACGGGCGGCGACCTGTCGGGCTTCCAGCCGCCGGAGAAATCCGAGGGCGAGCCGTCCTCCGATGCGGAGGTCGGCGGGGGCTCGGGCGGTTCTGTGTGAACTGGTGCCCGACTGCGGCATCTCGACGCGGGAGTGGATAGAGTTCTGAGCATGAGCCACCACGTGTACGCATTCGAGCCGCCAGAGCGGTTCGTTGCCGGCACCGTCGGTGCACCGGGGGAGCGGACCTTCTTCTTGCAGGCGCGCGGCGGCGGCCGGCTGATCAGCGTCGCCCTGGAGAAGGTGCAGGTCTCCCTGCTGGCCGAGAAGCTCGAGGAGCTGCTGCAGGAGGCGCACCGCCGCTTCGGCGTCGACCTCACCGCGGAGACGGTCGTCGAGACAGCCGACAACGAGCCTCTCGACACCCCGCTCGACGAGGAGTTCCGGGTCGGCACCCTCGGCCTGCAGTTCGACGTCGACACGGCCACCGTCGTCATCGAGGCGATCGCCGTCGGCGAGGACGAGGCCGAGGAGGCCGAGGAGGAGGGCGACGACGACGAGCTCGTCACCGCCGACCGCGACCGGCTGCGGGTCCGGCTGACCCCGGCCGCCACCCGCGCCTTCATCGAGCGGGCCAAGCGCGTGGTCGCCTCCGGCCGCCCGCCGTGCCCGCTGTGCGGCCAGCCCCTCGACGCCCGCGGGCACCTGTGCCCGCGCCACAACGGCTACCGCCGGTAGCTCGGCGTGCCGGCCCTGCCCGAGGACGAAGCCCTCGAACTGCTGCGCCACGGCACGATGGAGATCGAGGGCCGCCTCATGGACGCCTCGAACGCCACCCTGCGCTGCGTGATCACCCACGCCGGCACCGAGGCCCGCTGCGTCTACAAGCCGGTCAGCGGCGAGCGCCCGCTGTGGGACTTCCCCGACGGCACGCTCGCCGGCCGGGAGTACGCGGCGTGGCTGCTGTCCCAGGCCACCGGCTGGGGCATCGTCCCGCCCACCGTCCTGCGCAAGGGCCCGCTCGGCCACGGCATGGTCCAGCTGTGGATCGACGACGAGCTGCAGAGCGACGAGCTGCTGCTCGGGTTCGTCCCGGCCAATAAGGTGCCGAAGGGATGGCGGCGCATCATGTCGGCACACGACGAGCGCGGCCGCCCCTTCGTCCTGGCACACGCCGACGACCCGCGCCTGGCCCACCTGGCCGTCTTCGACGCCGTGGCGAACAACGCCGACCGCAAGGGCGGCCACGTGATCGACACCGTGGACGGCAGGGTCCACGGCGTCGATCACGGCATCTGCTTCCACACCGAGGACAAGCTGCGCACCATCATCTGGGGCTGGGCCGGCGAGCCGATCCCCGATGAGAGCCTCGAGGTCCTCGAGAAGCTCCGCGCGCAGTACTCCGCCGGCCTCGCCGAGTCGCTGTCGGAGCACCTCACCCCGGCCGAGGTCGCGATGGTGTCGGTGCGCATCGGCGCGCTGCTGTCGGCGCGGACCTTCCCGGAGCCGGACGAGGACCGCCACGCGATCCCCTGGCCGCCGATCTAGTTCGCCGACGATCTAGTTCGTGGGCCGCCCGATGTCGAACAGGTTCCCCTCGGGGTCGGCCAGGGTGGTCCACACGGCGCCGTACTCGTCGAAGTCGCCGACGTGCTTGGCGCCCCGCGCGATCGCCCGCTGCACGGCCCCGGCCACGTCCTCGTCGTGCAGGTCGAGGTGGACGCTGTTCTTGCCGGGGGTGCGGTCCGGGACCTGGATGAACATGAGCACGGGCACTTCCCCGGCGCCCCGCCCGACGGTGGCGAAGTAGGGCGACGCCCCTTCGTCGACCTGGCGGTCGAGCAGGTCGGCGTAGAACCCGGCGAGCGCGCCGGCATCTGCGGCGCAATCAATGGTGATGTTGGCGATTCTCATGCGACTCCTTTCGGGACATTTCGTGCTATTCGACCGGCCAGCACACTTCGGTGCGGTACCGCTCGGGGTCCTGCGTGTGTTGCGGGCCGACCAGGTACAGCTCGACGATCGGGTCCGGCAGGCCCGCGTCGTGCTCGGCCACGTGCGCGCCGAGCGCGCCGTAGGTGAGGTCGCAGTCCTCGAACGGCCCGGCGTGCACGGCCACGGCGTAGCGGCGGGCCGGCAGGACCGCGGTGTGCCCGGCGCCGGGCGGCACCGGGACGAAGGCCACCACCTCGCCCTCGTCGCGCTCGAAGAACTCCGCCGAGTAGGTCGACCCGGCCGCACCCGCCGGGTCCAGGCCGCGTTCCCCGAGGGTGCGCATCAGCTCCCCGAATGAGAACCGGCACCAGTCGGCGACGCCGGTGCGCGGCACGCGGGCGGCGATGTGCAGGACCGGGGTGGGTGCGTGCCTGCGGTACAACACCGTGATCGGCGGCGTCGCGTCCAGCAGGCGGCGCAGTGAGGCCACGACGTCGCGGGTCCGGGCCAGCTCGGCCTCCATCCGGTCCAGGTGCCGGGCCAGCGCCTCCGCCCGCCGGTCCTCGCCCGGCTCGGCGAGCACCGTGCGGATCTCGGCCAGGGGCATGTCCAGCCCGCGCAGCCGGCGGATGAGGTGGGCGTCGCCGACCTGGCCCGGCTGGTAGCGCCGATGGCCCGTCTCCGCGTCCACCTGCGCCGGCACCAGCAGCTCGATGTCGTGGTAGTACCGCAGCGTCTTCGCGGACAGGTGGCACAGCCGCGAGAACTCCCCGATCGGGACGCCCGTCGTCATGGCAACAGTCAAACCCTTCCAGCTACGGGAAGTGCAAGCGCAAGGGCAAGGATCGTCACATCCCTCGCCGGCGCCGTGCGCAGATAGGCTGTTGGTCATGGAGTCCTGGACCGCACCGGCGCTGCCCACGCTGCCCCGCCCCGGAGCCGGCGTCGCGCCGCTCGCCCTCTTCGACTCGGCGCGCCGCGAGATCGCCCCGGTCGAGCTCGCCGGCCGGCCCGCGACCATGTACGTCTGCGGCATCACCCCGTATGACGCCACCCACCTGGGCCACGCGGCCACGATGATCGCGTTCGACCTGGCCAACCGCGTCTGGCGCGACGCCGGCCACGACGTCGACTACGTGCAGAACGTGACCGACGTCGACGACCCCCTGCTGGAGCGCGCCGCCCGCGACGGCGAGGACTGGGTGGTGCTCGCGATGCGCGAGACGGCCCTGTTCCGCGAGGACATGGAGGCGCTGCGGATCATCCCGCCGAAGCGCTACGTCGGCGCCGTCGAGTCGATCCCGCAGATCGCCCGCAAGGTCTCCGTGCTGCTCGGCTCCGGCCACGCCTACACCCTCGACGACGGCACCGGCGACGTGTACTTCTCGGTCGCGACGGCCCCGCGCTTCGGCACCGAGTCCAACCTCTCCCGCACCGAGATGCTGCGCCTGGCGGCCGAGCGCGGCGGCGACCCGCAGCGCGCCGGCAAGCGCGACCCCCTCGACCCCCTGCTGTGGCGCGGCCTGCGCGAGGGCGAGCCGGCGTGGAACGGCGGCGACCTGGGCCCCGGCCGCCCCGGCTGGCACATCGAGTGCGCGGTGATCGCCCAGAGCCTGCTCGGCGACACGATCGACGTCCAGGGCGGCGGCAACGACCTGCTCTTCCCGCACCACGAGTGTTCGGCCGCGCACGCCGAGGCGTTGTCCGGCAAGGTCCCGTTCGCCACCCACTACGTGCACGCCGGCATGATCGGGCTGGACGGCGAGAAGATGTCGAAGAGCAAGGGCAACCTGGTCTTCGTCTCCCGCCTGCGCGCCGACGGCATCGACCCGATGGCCGTGCGCCTGGCCCTGCTCGCCGATCACTACCGCAACGACCGCCAGTGGACCGACGACGTGCTCAAGACCGGCCAGCAGCGCCTGTCCCGCTGGCGCGAGGCCGCGCGGGCGGGCATCGGCCCGTCGGGCGCCGAGCTGGTCGCGCAGCTGCGCGAGCGCCTCGGCGACGACCTCGACGCCCCCGGCGCCCTGGCCGCCGTCGACGCCTGGGTCGACGCCACCCTCGCCGACGCGGGCGACGACCGCGAGGCGCCGGCCCTGATGACCACCGCCGTCGACGCCCTGCTGGGCATCAAGCTCTAACCCCCTCGCACACCGGCTCTTCGGCGCCGGCCACCAGTCGGACGGTGGCCGGCGGCGGAGCTGTCCCGCCGCTATTGCAGCAGGAACGCCAGCAGGCGGGCCGTGGCCGGCGGGTCCGGTGGGACGCCGTACGCGGCGACGCTCACCCGGCGCTCGCCGCCTTGCAGCGGGGTCGTCGACACGGCGGGGGAGCGGTGGGCGCGCAGCGCCAGGTCCGGCAGGATCGTGACGCCCAGCCCGGCGGCGACCAGGGCCTGCACGGCCACGTAGTCGTCGGTCGTGAAGGCGATGTCGGGGGTGAAGCCGGCCTCGGCGCAGCGGCGGACCAGGCTCTCCCGGCATCGCTCGCAGCCGGCGATCCAGCGGCGGCGGGCGAACGCCGACAGGTCGCCGTGCTCCTCGCCGGGCGGGGTGACCAGGTGCAGCGGCTCGTCGAAGAGCGCGGTCACGCGGATGTCGTCGGCGCCGCGCGACAGGCCGTAGTCGAACACCATCGCCAGGTCGGCCTCGCCGGCGCGCAGCAGGCGCAGCGCCTCCGGAGGCTCGGCCTCGACGAACTGCAGCTCGACGTCGGGGTGTGCGGCGGCGAAACGGGCGGCGGCCTGCGGTACGAACGAACCCAGAGCGGACGGGAACGCGGCCAGGCGGACGCGGCCGGCGCGCAGGCCGCTGTGCTCGGCGAGCTCGGCCTCGGCGGCGTCGAGGCGGCCCAGGATCTCCTCGGCGCGCTCCGCGAGGAGGCGGCCGGCGGGGGTGAGGCGCACGCCGCGCCCGACACGCTGCAGCAGCTGGGCTCCGGTCTCGGCCTCGAGGCGGGCGAGGTGGTGGCTGACCGACGGCTGGGCGTAGTGCAGCGCCTCGGCGGCGGCGGTCACGGAGCCGTGCCGGGCGACGGCGACGAGCACCCGGAGGCGGGTCACGTCCAGCATGTCGGCAACATATCAGTACCACCTATAGGTTTGAAAGAAACTCGGCACTGGTTCTATGTGTCGCGATCGGGCAACGTCACCACCATGCTCACGATGAACGACGTGCTGCGGGCCCGCCGGGTCGTCGCGGCCCACCTGCCGCCGACGCCCTCCTGGTCGTACCCGCTGCTGGACGAGGCCGCCGGGCGGCGCCTGGTGGTCAAGCACGAGAACGCGCAGCCGACGGGGGCGTTCAAGGTCCGCGGCGCGCTCAACCTGCTCGCGACGCTGTGCGACGAGGTCGTCACGTACTCCACCGGCAACCATGCGCGCGCGATCGCGTACGCGGCGCGGGAGTACGGCCGCAAGGCCACGATCGTCATGCCGGCCGGCGCCGCCGAGCTCAAGATCCGGGCGGTCGAGGCGCTGGGCGCCAACGTGGTGCTGCACGGCGCGAACATGGCCGGCGCCGAGGCGCACGCGCAGACGCTGCCGGGCCGGCTGGTCAGCCCGGGCGACGAGCCGGCCCTGGTCGCCGGGGTCGCCACCGCCTACCTGGAGTTGTTCGAGCGCCACCCGGACCTCGACACCGTCGTCGTGCCCGTCGGCTCCGGCACCGGCGCGGCCGCCGCCTGCCTGGTCGCCGCCGCGGTCGCGCCCGGGTGCCGGGTCATCGGCGTGCAGTCGGCGGCGGCGCCGGCCGCGCACGACTCGTGGCGGGCCGGGCAGTGCGTGCGTCGCGACAACCGCACCCGCGTCGACGGCCTGGCCACCGGGCGCGGGTTCGACGGCCCGCAGGCGGTCCTCCGCGAGCATCTGGCCGATTTCGTACTCGTGGCAGACGACGACATCGACCGGGCCCGCCGGCTGCTGGCGCTGCGCGCGTGCACCCAGGCCGAAGGCGCGGGGGCGGCCGGCCTTGCGGCGGTGCTCGCGCGGCCCGACCTGATGGGCTCCGCCGTGGGGGTGGTGGTCACCGGGGCCAACGCGACCGAATTGGAGCTTGCCCGTTAGGCGCTCGTTTCCTACCGTTCGCCGATTTGCGGCGCGGAGGGGCTCGGCCGGCGGCAGGGATCAGGTTACGTCGATCATTACGGCCTGCCGCCCAGGCCGAAGCCCCCCTTTGAAGGAGAGGTCGCCGTGACCGGTCCTGAAGAGCCGAGCACCCCCACACCGCCCGAGAACGCGGTGGCGGGCGACCGCAGCCCCTGGAACTGGCTGCTGTTCATCCCGATCGTGGTGCCGCTGCTCACCTTCCTGTACAACGCCGACGGACCCCGGATCCTCGGCTTCCCGCGGTTCTACTGGCTCCAGCTGGCCTTCATTCTCCTGGGCGTGGGCGCCACCACGCTCGTGTACCAGATGACGAAGAAGAGGTGAGCGGCCATGTGGCGTGACCATGAGCTCGAGATCACCATCTTCGTGATCCTGTTCCTCGCCGTCAGCGGGATCGGCTTCTTCGCCGCCCGCTGGCGCCGGCCCGACACCCTGGCCCACCTCGACGAGTGGGGCCTGGGCGGGCGCAACTTCGGCGGCTGGATCACCTGGTTCCTCGTCGGCGGCGATCTCTACACCGCCTACACCTTCGTCGCCGTGCCGGCGCTGCTGTTCGCCTCCGGCGCCGCCGGCTTCTTCGCCGTGCCGTACACCGTCATCATCTACCCGCTCGTGTTCCTCGTGCTGGTGCGGATGTGGTCGGTGTCGCACCGGCACGGGTTCGTCACCCCGGCCGACTTCGTGCGGACGCGGTTCCAGTCGCCGACCCTCGCCCTGCTGATCGCGATCACCGGGATCGTGGCGACGATGCCGTACATCGCGCTGCAGCTCGTCGGCATCGAGTCGGTGCTCAAGACGATGGGCGTCACCGGGTCCGGCACCCTGGCCCGGCACCTGCCGATCATCATCGCGTTCGCGATCCTGGCCGCGTACACGTACTCCAGCGGCCTGCGCGCACCGGCGCTCATCGCGTTCGTCAAGGACATCCTCATCTATGTCGTCATCCTGGTCGCGGTCTTCTACCTGCCGTCGAAGCTCGGCGGCTGGGGCGCGATCTTCGACGCCGCCGACGCGAAGTTCACCAAGACGCCCGCGGCCACCGACGGCATCCTGCTCAACGCCAACAACCAGGTGCAGTACTTCACGCTCGCCCTGGGCTCGGCGCTGGCGCTGTTCCTGTACCCGCACAGCCTGACCGGCGTGCTGGCCAGCAAGAACCGCGGCGTCATCAAGCGCAACATGTCGGCGCTGCCGGCGTACAGCTTCCTGCTGGGCCTGATCGCGCTGCTCGGTTTCGCGGCGATCGCGGCCGGTGTGGTACCGCTGAAGAACCCCAACGGCACCAACGACAACAACACCGTGGTGCCGCTGCTGTTCGACAAGCTGTTCCCGGACTGGTTCGCCGGCGTGGCCTACGCCGCGATCGGCATCGGCGCGCTGGTGCCCGCCGCGATCATGTCCATCGCCGCCGCCAACCTGTTCACGCGCAACATCTACCGCGAGTACCTCAAGCGCGACGCCTCCCCGGCCCAGGAGGCACAGGCGTCGAAGATCATGTCGCTGGTGGTGAAGTTCGGCGCCCTGCTCTTCGTCGTCTTCGTCGACCCGCAGTTCTCGATCGACCTGCAGCTCATCGGCGGCGTCATCATCCTGCAGACGCTGCCGGCCGTGGGCCTGGGCCTGTTCACCCGCTGGTTCCACCGCGGCGCCCTCGTGGCCGGCTGGGTCGCCGGCATGGGCCTGGGCCTGTGGATGCTGTACAAGATCGTCAACGCGACGACGGGCCGGCACTTCGCGGGCTCCAACTTCCCGCTCAGCGAGTGGGGCTTCGACACGAAGAAGACCATCTACGTCGGCTTCGTGGCGGTCCTGGTGAACCTGGCCGTGGCCGCGATCGCGACCCTGATCCTGCGGGCGACGTCCGTCGCGGACGGCGGCGACGGCACCGAGCCGTCGGACTACTTCGCCGACGAGGGCGACGCCCGCCTGTCGGACGCGCCGACGTCGCCGGCACCGTCGGCGGCGGCACCCGACCCGATCACCTGATGCCCGTCACCTGATGCCCGTCACCTGATCGGCACCGCGAGCCCGGCCTAGCCCAGCGCCAGGCCGGGCTCGTCGTCGGGGAGGCCGGCGCGCGGTGCCGGGATGCGGTACTCCTCGGTCAGGGCCGTCATCGGGCCGGGCCACGTGGCCTGCGCGACCTCGATCGGCTTGTGGTCCTCGTCGAACGCGACGTGCAGCAGCACCAGAACCGGGGTGTCCGGGCGGATCTGCAGCAGCTCGGCCTCCTCGCGCGTCGGGAGGCGGGCGGTCACCTGGTCGCGGGCGCTGGCATAGCGGCGGCCCAGCTCCTCCTCGACCTCCTGGTACAGCGGCCGGTCGAACACGTCGGGGCGCTCGATCGACGTGCCGCGCACGTCATTGGGCCGGAACCACGACGCGCCCACCTCCACGGGGGCGTCGCCGGTGCGCACGATGTGCCGTCGCACCAGCAGCGGGGCACCGGCATCCAGCCCGAACGCCTCGGCCACGTCCCCGGGCGCCGGCATCTGGGCGACGATCATCAGATGCTGGCGGTACCGCGCCGCGAGCTCCGCGTGGTAGCCGCGCTGCGAGCCGTAGCGCCCCCTGGAGAGCCGGTTCATGCGCCGCTTGGTCCCGCGCACGAACGTCCCCGACCCGGGCCGCGTGATGAGCAACCCTTCGATGCGCAGCTGGTCGATGGTGCGCTGCACCGTCTGCTTCGCCACGCCGTACTGCGCTGCGAGGGCCGGGATCGACGGGAGGCGCTCGCCAGGCGCCCAGTCGCCGCGCTGGATCTGCGCCCGGATCTGCGCACCGATCTGCCGGTGCGGGAACTCGGCGGCGCCCGGATTGATCGTCATGCGTCTCAACCTAGCCTCCTAGGAAGCTCCACGCAACGCATATGGCGGCCACACGAGGCGGCATTCTCAACGTGCAGCAAGCGCCGGGCGGATCGGACAGCGTGTCAGTGCTCGAACTGAGAATCCGCCGAGCAGCGCAGTTTTGCCGGCGATGCGCGCTCATAACCGACGGTCGAATCAGCGTCGAGCAGGTTGCCCTACTCGACGACGAGGATCTCCTCGCGCTCTGCGAGCGGGTGTTCTCCGCGGTCCTGCGCCGCAAGCTCGAGGGAGAGCTCTACAAGGAGCGGTAACCGGGGAACCCCGAAGACCGGCCTGGCCTGGCGGCTGCGTCCGCCCGGCCGGGCCTTCGGCGTCTTGTCGGGTCCGTGTCGTCCACAGCCGGTCGGCCTGAACGCGCAGAAGGTTTGAGCGGGCGACGGCGGGTAGTTCGAACGTGTGAGCGAAGAATGCTCGGCCACGCACGTCAGCTCCACCGCTACCGGCGAGGTCGAGGTGCGCTGCCAGAAGCCGGCCGGGCACGTCGAGGCAGGCGACCCGCAGCACGAGGGCCGTGTCGGCGCTTTCCACATCCGCTGGCGCGACGAACCATCTACCTGGACGGCGTCGGCGTAGGAGCACTCTAACGGCCCGATCATCCAGCGGACCGGATCCGATCAGCGGAACCGGTCCGCCTCGCTCTACGCCACCATCCAGCGCATGGCTGACGTCCCGTACATCCCCGGTCCTTCCTCGCCGGCGCCCGCAGGCCCGAGCCAGTCCGGACCCTTGGCGGCGACCATCCCCGCGCAAGCCCGTCCAGCTACAGCACAGGCGCCGCACGAGCCCGTCCTAGCCGGCGAGCGCGTCGACCTGGCCTGCGGTAGGGGTGCCGGGGGTGGATTCGCCTCGAAGGATTCGGCTCAGCCTTGACCCGGGCCGCAGTAGATGACGTGTTCGCGCCGCCTGTGCCCCGCTTGCGCCCCGCCGATGGAACTTCGGCGAGTACGCGCAGGTCACGGGCGGCGCGATGACGTTGTGGCCTACTTGGCGTTGAAGTAGGACGCGTCGGGGTGGTGCACGATGATCGCGTCGGTGGCCTGCTCGGGGACGAGCTGGAACTCCTCGGACAGGGAGACGCCGATGCGGTCGGGGCGCAGCAGGGCGACGGTCTTTGCGCGGTCCTCCAGGTCGGGGCAGGCCGGGTAGCCGAAGCTGTACCGGCAGCCGCGGAAGTCGGTGCGCAGCAGGCCGTCGAGGTCGGCCGGGTCCTCGTCGGCGACGCGGCGGCCGTCGGGCAGGACGAGCTCCTCGCGGACCCGCTTGTGCCAGTACTCCGCCAGGGCCTCCGTCAGCTGCACCGACAGGCCGTGCACCTCGAGGTAGTCGCGGTAGGCGTTCTCGGCGAAGAGCTTCGCGGTGTAGTCGGAGACGGGCTGGCCGACGGTGACGAGCTGCATGCCGATGACGTCGAGCTGGCCCGAGTCCTTGGACTTGAAGAAGTCCGCGATGCACAGGCGGCGGTCGCGGCGCTGGCGCGGGAAGGAGAACCGCGCCCGCTCGCTGTGGCCGTTCTCGTCGAGCACGACCAGGTCGTTGCCCTCGGAGTAGCAGGGGTAGTAGCCGTAGACGACCGCGGCCTCGAGGACCCGGTCCGAGGCGAGGCGGTCCATCCAGTACCGCAGCCGGGGCCGGCCCTCGGTCTCCACCAGCTCCTCGTAGCTGGGGCCGCTGCCGCCGCGGGCGCCGCGCAGGCCCCACTGGCCGAGGAAGGTGGCGCGCTCGTCGAGCAGGGCCGCGTAGTCGCCGAGCGGGATGCCCTTGACGACTCGGGTGCCGAAGAACGGCGCTGCGGGCACGGGTGCGGCGTAGTCGATGTCGGAGCGCACCGACGAGTCGTCCAGCGACGGCAGGTCCTCGCGGACCTCGACCGTGCGGGCGCGGCGCTCGCGGCGGGCGGCCAGGGCGGCCTCGCGCTCGGCGTCGATCACGGGGGCGCCGCCGCGCTTGGCGGTCATGACGCGGTCCATGAGGGCGAGGCCCTCGAAGGCGTCGCGGGCGTAGTGCACGTCGCCGTGGTACAGCGCGCGCAGGTCGTCCTCGACGTAGGCGCGGGTCAGCGCGGCGCCGCCGAGCAGGACGGGCCAGCGCTCGGCCACGCCGCGGGCGTTCATCTCCTCCAGGTTCTCCTTCATGATCACCGTGGACTTGACGAGCAGGCCCGACATGCCGATCGCGTCGGCCTGGCGGCTCTCGGCGGCCTCGATGATCGCGGAGATCGGCTGCTTGATGCCGATGTTCACGACCTCGTAGCCGTTGTTGGACAGGATGATGTCGACGAGGTTCTTGCCGATGTCGTGGACGTCGCCCTTGACGGTGGCCAGCACGATGCGGCCCTTGCCGGCGTCGTCGTCGGCCTTCTCCATGTGCGGCTCGAGGTAGGCGACCGCGGACTTCATGACCTCGGCGGACTGCAGCACGAACGGCAGCTGCATCTGGCCGGAGCCGAACAGCTCGCCGACGGTCTTCATGCCGTCCAGCAGCACGTCGTTGATGATCTCGAGGGCAGGCCGGACGGTGAGCGCCTCGTCCAGGTCGGCCTCGAGGCCGTTGCGCTCGCCGTCGATGATGCGCCGCTTGAGCCGCTCTTCCAGCGGCAACGCGGCGAGCTCCTCGGCGCGGGAGGCCTTGGCCGAGGCGACGTCGACGCCCTCGAACAGCTCGATGAACTTCTGCAGCGGGTCGTAGCCCTCGCGGCGGCGGTCGTAGACGAGGTCGAGGGCGACCTCGCGCTGCTCGTCGGGGATGCGGCTCATCGGCAGGATCTTCGAGGCGTGCACGATGGCGCTGGTCAGGCCGGCCTGCTGGCACTCGTGCAGGAAGACGGAGTTGAGCACCTGGCGGGCGGCCGGGTTGATGCCGAACGAGACGTTGGAGATGCCCAGCGTGAAGTTGATCCCCGGGTAGAGCCGGGAGATCTGGCGGATCGACTCGATGGTCTCGATGCCGTCGCGGCGCACCTCCTCCTGGCCCGTGGTGATGGGGAAGGTCAGGCAGTCCACGAGGATGTCCTCGACCTGCATGCCCCACTTCGTGGTCAGGTCGTCGATGAGGCGGCTGGCGACGCGGACCTTCCACTCGGCGGTGCGGGCCTGGCCCTCCTCGTCGATGGTGAGCGCGACGACGGCGGCACCGTGCTCCTTGACCAGCGGCATCATCCGGGCGAAGCGGGAGCCGGGGCCGTCGCCGTCCTCGAAGTTGACCGAGTTGACGATGCAGCGCCCGCCGAGCATCTCCAGGCCCGCGGCGATGACCTCGGGCTCGGTCGAGTCGAGCATGATCGGCAGCGTCGAGGCGGTGGCGAAGCGGCCGGCGAGCTCGCGCATGTCCTGCGCGCCGTCGCGCCCCACGTAGTCGACGTTGAGGTCGAGCATGTGGGAGCCGTCGCGGGCCTGCTGGCGGGCGATCTCCACGCAGGTCTGGTAGTCGGCGGCGAGCATGGCCTCGCGGAACGCCTTGGAGCCGTTGGCGTTGGTCCGCTCGCCGACCATGAGCACGCTGGCGTCCTGGTGGAAGGGCACGTGGTGGTAGATGCTGGCGGTGCCGTGCTCGACCTGCGGGCGGCGGGTCACCGGGGGCTGGGCGCCGAGCTTGCGCGCGACGGCCGAGATGTGTGCCGGTGTGGTACCGCAGCAGCCGCCGACCAGCCCCGCACCGTACTCGAGGACGAAGCGCTGCAGCGCCTCCGCCAGCTCGTCCGGGGTCAGCGGGTAGTAGGCGCCGTTGGCGGTCAGCTGCGGCAGGCCGGCGTTGGGCATGACCGACACCGGGACCTTGGCGTGCTGTGCGAGGTAGCGCAGGTGCTCGCTCATCTCGGCGGGCCCGGTGGCGCAGTTGAGGCCGATGAGGTCGATGCCGAGCGGCTCGAGGGCGGTCAGCGCCGCGCCGATCTCTGAGCCGAGCAGCATCGTGCCGGTCGTCTCGACGGTGACGTGCGTGATGATCGGCACGACCCGGCCGCTGGCGGACATGGCGCGCTGCGCGCCGATGATGGCGGACTTCGTCTGCAGCAGGTCCTGGCAGGTCTCGATGATCAGCGCGTCGGCGCCGCCGTCGATGAGGCCGGCCGCGTTGTCGAAGTAGGCGTCGCGCAGGGACGCGAAGGGCGCGTGCCCGAGCGTCGGCAGCTTCGTGCCGGGGCCGATCGAGCCGAGCACGAAGCGCGGCCGCTCGGGCGTGCTGTGCGCGTCGGCCGCCTCCCGGGCCAGGCGGGCGCCGGCCTCGGACAGCTCGCGGATCCGCGACTCGATGCCGTACTCGCCGAGGTTGGCCAGGTTGGCGCCGAACGTGTTGGTCTCCACGGCGTCGGAACCGGCCGCGAAGTACTCCTCGTGCACGCCCCGGACGACGTCCGGCCGCGTCACGTTGAGCACCTCGTTACAACCCTCGTGCCCCTCGAAGTCATCGAGGGTGAGCTCGGCCGCCTGCAGCATGGTGCCCATCGCGCCATCGGCGAGGAGCACCCGCTCAGCGAGCGTCTTCAGTAGGTCCGCCATACCCAAAGGCTATCGGGAGCCCGGCGTGGCTTCAGCCCCGGGCAGGCGCGATCCCGGCCACGTATCGGACGGCAGGTCCCGCTGGGCGGGAACGTCACCTGGAGCGTCGCTCACGGCGTCGCTTTTGCCCGCCGGCTCGGGCGCCGGCGCCTCCTCGGCGGGAGCGCCGGGAACACTGAGCGTGACGGGCGCGGCGTCGTGCGGTACCCGCCAGAAGACGACGGCGGTGACGGCGAGCCCGATCCCCATGATCACCAGCGGGGTGATCGAGCCGGTCGGCGGGTGCCACTTGCCGGCGAGGGGGTTGAACCAGCCGAGGCCGGCGTTGCCGGGCATGCCGCGCTGCCAGCGGACCATGGCCCAGACGAGCAGCACCAGGTGTACCGGCAGCAGGAAGATCACGAACGTGCGCGCCAGGCTGCGCGCGCGGGCCGCGTCCAGCAGCCGCTGCTCGAGGGTCCAGGCGGCCAGCAGGGGCAGCCCGGCCAGCAGGGGCAGCATGTAGCGTCCGGCGGTGATGAACCCGGTCTGGCGGGCCTGGCTGACCTGCAGCACGCCGGGCAGCGCGACGCCACCGAGCAGGATGACCAGGTAGCGCCAGCGCAGCGTCCAGTCGCCGAAGATGCCGCCGAAGAAGACCAGGCCGCCGACGAGCATGGCCCACACGACGTACACCGGCTGCCACATCGTGACGTCGAACCAGCCCGCGACGCCGATCATGCCCTGGAGGTACACCCACCAGCTGTCGATGTAGATCGCCACCGCCTCGCCGAAGCGGTACCTCCACAGCCCCGGCGGCGGCGGCACCAGCTCGCCGGTCTTCATCGCGACGATCCAGGCGAAGGACAGCAGGGCGGCGAGGGTCACGCCGGCGGTCCACAGCTTGACGCGCAGCAGCCGCCAGTACTCGCGCAGCCACTTCCGGCGCACGGGCACGGCCAGGGCGAACAGGCCGAACGCGAACCAGGCCGGCCCGGCGGATCGCAGCATGAGCAGCAGGACCGCGCTGATGCCCAGCAGCGTCACCAGCCCGCGCTTGCGCTGCAGGTCGGGCGGCTCGAGCAGCAGGGGTATGCCCGCGGAGAAGAACGCGATGCCGGCGGCGATCTCGACCGAGTTGGGGTTCACGCCGCCGGCCAGGTGGGCCAGCATCGGCGTGGCGACGGCGAGCAGTGCGGCGGCGGACAGGCCGTAGCGCGACCAGCGCAGCAGCGAGACGAACGCGGAGGCCAGCAGGGCCGCGCACAGCGCCGAGCTGATCAGCCGGGCGGCGACGAGGCCGCCCCAGTTCGGCAACCAGCGCAGCGGGGGGCCGACGACCAGGTAGTACAGGGGGTTGTACCGCCCGGCGCTCGTGCTGACCTCGCCGATCGGGCCGCCCTTGAGCCCGGCCGCGCACGCCGCCGACACCTTCGGGTGCGGGCCGAAGCACGTGGCGTGCGCGTCCATGCCGACCGGGACGCGCTGGTAGGCACCCATCCCGGGCCGCCCGAACGCGTCGGGGACGGTGGTCGGCCGGGCGAAGATCTGCCCCGGGTCCAGCGAGGCGACCCCGGCCGCCCGGATGGTGTGCTGGACCTCGTCCGCGGGCCCGTCGAACGGGGCTGCGAAACACCACGCGCCGAAGACCAGGAAGAAGGCCGTGAAGGCGACAAGCCAGGACTTTCGTCCATTTCGCATTCCCGGATGCTACGAGAGATCTTGGAAGCCCTGCTCCGGAGCGTTTGCAGATCACCCCGGCACCGTCGCCCACCGTATTCACATCGATCTGGTCCGTACTCGCGCGGCCGGCAAGCCATCTCGCGCGCGTCAACGTAGGCTGGGACCGTGACCGAGTTCGACGGCCTGCCCGTGTTGCGCTCCCCTGTCGCGATTGCCGCGTTCGAAGGGTGGAATGACGCTGCCGACGCGTCGACCGCCGTCGTGGAACATCTCGAGCAGGAGTGGGGCGCGGAGACGATCGCCTCGCTGGACCCGGAGGAGTTCTACGACTTCCAGGTCAACCGGCCGACGGTGCTGATGTCGGAGGGCGAGACCCGGCGCATCGAGTGGCCGACGACCCGGTTCGCCGTGGCCAGCCCGCCCGACTCCGAGCGCGACATCGTGCTCATCCGCGGCATCGAGCCCAGCATGCGCTGGCGCACCTTCTGCGAGCAGGTCCTCGAGGTCTGCCACAGCCTCGAGGTCAGCCGGATCGTGCTGCTCGGCGCGCTGCTGGCCGACGTGCCCTACACCCGGCCGCTGCCGGTGAGCGGCTCGGCGCCGGCGCGTTCCACAGCGGAGGCGGCGGAGCGGCTGGGCCTCATCCCGACCCGCTACGAGGGCCCGACCGGCATCGTCGGCGTCCTGCACGACGCGTGCCTGCGCGCCGACCTCGAAGCGGTGTCGTTCTGGGTGCACGTGCCCCACTATGCGAACAACCCGCCGTGCCCGAAGGCGACCCTGGCGCTGCTGCACCGGGTCGAGGAGATCCTGGACCTGCCGGTGCCGACCGGCGACCTGGCGATGCAGGCCGCCGAGTGGGAGGAGCGGCTCAAGCAGGCCGCGGAGCAGGACGCGGAGCTGGCCGAATACGTGCGGGAGCTCGAGGAGCGCTCCGGCGACGCGGGGCTGCAGCCGCTGTCCGGCGACGAGATCGCGCAGGAGTTCGAGAAGTACCTGCGCCGCCGCGGCGGGCAGGCCGGCCCGTCGGCGACCGGCGCCTGGTAGCCGTATGCCGGATGTCCGACCTCAAGGAGCTTGAGGGAGGACATCCGGTCATCCCGGTGTCAGTCCTGCACGTAGGTCGACAGGAAGCGGCCGAGCCGGCCGATCGCGTCCTCGAGGTCGGCGACCCGCGGCAGCGTGACGATGCGGAAGTGGTCCGGCTGGTGCCAGTTGAAGCCGGTGCCCTGCACGATCATGACCTTCTGGGTGCGCAGCAGGTCGAGGGCGAACTGCAGGTCGTCCTTGATCGGGTACGCCTCGGGGTCCAGGCGCGGGAACATGTACAGCGCGCCCCGCGGCTTCACGCACGACACGCCCGGGATGTCGTTGAGCATCCGCCACGCCACGTCGCGCTGCTCCAGCAGGCGCCCGCCGGGCAGGATCAGCTCGTTGATGCTCTGGTGCCCGCCGAGCGCCGTCTGCACCGCGTGCTGCGTCGGCACGTTCGGGCACAGCCGCATGTTCGCCAGCACGTCGAGGCCCTCGATGTAGCTGGAGGCGTGCTCCTTCGGGCCGGCCAGGACCATCCAGCCGGTGCGGAAGCCGGCGACGCGGTAGGCCTTGGACAGGCCGTTGAACGTGATGGTGAGCAGGTCGGGCGCGATCGCCGCGGTCGAGGTGTGCTCGGCGTCGTCGTAGAGGATCTTGTCGTAGATCTCGTCGGAGAACACGAGCAGGTTGTGCCGGCGGGCGACCTCGGTGATGCGCTCCAGCAGTTCCGTGGAGTACACGGCGCCGGTGGGGTTGTTGGGGTTGATGACGACGATCGCCTTGGTCCGCGGCGTCACCTTCGCCGCGATGTCGTCGACGTCGGGCATCCACTCGTTGGACTCGTCGCACAGGTAGTGCACGGGCCGGCCGCCGCACAGCGACACCGACGCGGTCCACAGCGGGTAGTCCGGGGAGGGGATGAGCACCTCGTCGCCGTTGTCCAGCAGCGCCTGCAGCGACATCACGATGAGCTCGGAGACGCCGTTGCCGAGATACACGTCCTCGATGTCGACGCCGTACACCTGCTTCTGCTGGTAGTACTGCACGACCGCCCGGCGGGCCGACAGCAGGCCCTTCGAGTCGCCGTAGCCGTGCGCGGCCGGCAGGTTCAGGATGACGTCCTGCAGGATCTCCTCAGGCGCGTCGAACCCGAACGGCGCGGGGTTGCCGATGTTGAGCTTGATGATGTGGTGGCCGTCGGCCTCCATGCGCTTGGCGGCGGCCATGACCGGTCCGCGGATGTCGTAACAGACGTTGGCGAGCTTCGCGGACTGAGTCACCTGCATGGCAGGCACATTACGTCGCCGCCCGCACTTCCTCGGTAACCAGTTCCCACCATGTGGCTTCCGGCGCCAGTTCCCGCCGTCGGTACGATGCGCGCTAGTACGCGGGCGGGTTGGAGGGCGCGGATGCAGGGCTTCGGCGATCTCGAGGCGGCGCTGATGGAGCTGCTGTGGCGGCGCGAGCGGCCGACGACGGTCCGGGAGGCGATGTCGGAGCTGACGTGGCACCGCGACCTGGCGTACACCACCGTGATGACGGTGCTGGACACCCTGTTCCGCAAGGGCTGGCTCACGCGCGAGCCCGACGGCCGCGCCTACCGCTACTCGCCCGCGCTCACCCGCGACCAGTACGTGGCGCAGACGATGCACGAGGCGCTCGTCGACAGCGGCGACCGCGTCGAGGCCCTCACGCACTTCGTCGGCCGGATGAGCCTCGACGAGGCCGCCGCCCTGCGCGAGGCGCTGAGCAGCTACGAGCGCCGGATCGCCGGCCGGTGAGCCCCCTGCTGCTGGTCGGCTTCGCCGCCGCGCTCGCCCTGCTCGGCGCGCCGCGGCTGGCCGCCGCCGGCTGGGTGGCCCGCGCACCGGGCCTCGGCGTCGCCGCGTGGCTGGCACTGTCCGCGGCGATCGTGCTGTCCGCGCTGCTGTCCGGCGTGAGCCTGCTGCTGTACTACGACTGCGCACACCTCCTGGTCGACGACGCCTGGCACCTGTGCCTCGACGCGCTGCTCGGCCGCTCCGACCACCTCGCCCGCGCCGCGGCGCTGGCCGGCCTCGCCGCCCTGGCCCTCATCGGCGCCCGGATGCTGCACAGCGCCGGGCACCTCTACGCCGCCGACCGCTCGATCCGCAGCCGCATGCGCCTGCTCGTGCGCCTCGCCGGCACCCGCACCGCCGTCCCCGGCGCCACCGTCGTGCCGCACCCCGAGCCGGCCGCCTACCTGGTGCCCGGCCGCCCCGCCGACATCGTCATCACCAGCGCCGCCGTCGACCGCCTCGCCGCACCCGAGCTGTCCGCGGTCCTCGCCCACGAGCGCGGCCACCGCGCCGGCCGCCACTACGAGATGACCCGCTGGATGCGCATGCTCGCCGGCGCGTTCCCGTGGCTGCGCTGCTTCGCCGACGGCCGCCGCCAGGTCGAGCGCCTCGTCGAGCTGTGCGCCGACGACGCCGCCGCCCGCACCGCGCCGCGCCTCGACCTGGCCCGCGCCCTCGTCGCGCTCGCCGACCACGGTGCTGCGGTGTTGCCCGCCATGCACGGCGGCGACGCCCTCGAGCGCCTCGACCGGCTGCTCAGCCCGCCGCCCCCGCTGCCGGCCCGGATCCGCGCCGCGATCGCCTCGGCGTGCGGCCTGCTGCCGGTCACCCCGTTCGGCCTGGCCGTCTTCGAGCGTTCGGTGACGCTGCTGTAGGCGGCGTAGGGTCGCAGGCGTGCGATTCGTGATCCTGGGCGCCGGCGCGGTCGGCGGAGTGGTGGCCGGCCGCCTCGACGGCGCCGGCGCGGACGTGGCCCTCGTCGCCCGCGGCGCGCACCTCGAGGCGATCCGCCGCGACGGCCTGCTGCTGCGCGAGGCCGGCGGCGACAGCGTGCACCGCGTCCCGGCCTACGCATCGCCGTCCGCCGTCGACTGGCGCGACGACGACGTCGCGGTCCTCGCGGTCAAGGGCGGCGACACGCACGCGGTCCTCGCCGACGTCCCCCGCGGCCGCCCGGTCGTGTGCCTGCAGAACGGCGTCGCCAACGAGCGCGCCGCCCTGCGTCGCTTCGCCGACGTGTACCCCGTGTGCGTCATGCTTCCCGCTTCGCACCTGGCCCCCGGCGTCGTCGTGGCGCAGTGCGCTCCGGTGCCGGGGATCCTCGACATCGGCCGCTACCCGTCGGGCACGGACGCGGTGAGCGCCGACATTTCGGCGAGCCTGGTGAAGGCCGGCTTCCACTCGGTGGTGCGCGCCGACATCATGCGGTGGAAGTACGCGAAACTCCTCATGAACCTCGGCAACGCCGTCGAGGCCCTGTGCGGGCGCGTCGACGGCCTGGACGAGGCGGCCGCCCCGCTGCGCGCCGAGGGCGAGACGGTCCTGTACGCCGCCGGCATCCCGTTCGTCTCGCTCGCCGAGGACCGGGCGCGCCGCGGCGACATCCTGCAGTTGCGTGCCGTGGCGGGGGTGGAGCGGGCGGGCGGCTCGACGTGGCAGAGCCTGGCGCGGGGCACGGGCAACGTGGAGGCGGACTACCTCAACGGCGAGATCGTGCTGCTGGGCCGCCTGCACGGCGTGCCGACCCCGGCGAACGAGACGGCCCGCCGCCTGGTGGTGGCGGCGGCCCAGCGCGGCGCGGCCCCGGGTTCGCTGACCCCGTCCGACTTCCTCGCCGAGGTCGCCCGCGCGGCACATCCGTAACCTGCTCGCCAGCGAACACGCATCCGCGGGTCTGGTGTGTTCGCGCGTTTCCTGACAGGTCGGGCTCTCCGTGCCGCGACTTGTCCGTGACCTGCTCGCACGCTTTCCCGACAAGCACGCCTCCGCGGGGCTGGTCGACGCGTTCGTACGCTGCTCGTCCGTTTCCCGACAAGTCGTGGCGCGCCAGCGCCCGACTTGTCGGGAAAGCACCAGTCGAGCCGTGATCCGGGGCCGTGACCTTGCGCACGGTGGCAGGGCGGCGCGGCGGAAACGCGCCGTCGCTTGGCAGGATCCGCAGTGTGGCGATGCAGGCGGTGCTCTTCGACATGGACGGGACCCTCGTGGACAGCGAGAAGGTCTGGGAGGTAGGGCTCAACGAGCTCGCCGCCCACCACGGCCGGCCCCTGTCCGTGCGGGCGCGCCGCGAGATGGTCGGGACCAACATGTCCGACTCGATGCGCATCCTGCACAACGACCTCGGGCTGCCCGTCACGCGCGACGCGATGGACGAGAGCGTCGTGTGGCTCGAGGAGCGGGTCAAGGAGCTGCTGCGCGGCGGGGTGCCGTGGCGGCCGGGCGCCCGGGAGCTGCTGACGGCGCTGCGGGCGCAGGGGGTGCCGCTGGCGCTCGTCACCGCGACCCACCGGCACCTCGTCGACGTGGCGCTGCTGACCATCGGGGCGGACAACTTCGACGCCGTCGTGGCCGGGGACGAGGTGGACGAGACCAAGCCGCATCCGATGCCGTACCTGACGGCGGCGCGGCTGGTGGGTGCCGAGGCGCGCAACTGCGTGGCCGTCGAGGACTCGCCGAACGGGATTCGCAGTGCGCGGGCGGCGGGGTGCGCCGTGCTCGCGGTACCGTGCGAGATTGATCTTGATCCTGAGGGTGTCACGCTGGTCGGGTCGCTGCTCGACGTCGACGTCGACTACCTGCGCAAACTGGTCGGATAAACGGGCGGAGCGCCCCGCGGCCGGCAAGCCGCGGAGCGCTCCTACCATCCCCCCGGGTAAAGCTCATTCGTGCGCGATCGCCTGCAGGACGTTGACGCGCGCGGCGCGGATCGACGGCAGGACCGCGGCGATCACGCCGATCACGGCGGCCAGCAGCAGGTACGTCGCCATCTGCGTCCACGGGAACGCCATCTTCGTGAAGCCCTCGTCCTTCAGGGCCCGCACCACCGCGGCGCCCAGTCCCGTGCCGACCGCGAGGCCGAGCAGCGCGCCGAAGACCGAGATGACGACCGCCTCGACGGTGACCATGCGCATCGTCTGCATCCGGCGCATGCCGATCGCCCGCAGCAGGCCCAGCTCGCGGGTCCGCTCCAGCACCGACAGGGCCAGGGTGTTGACGATGCCGAGCACCGCGATGAGGATCGCCAGGGCCAGCAGCACCTGGATCATCGTGAGCAGCTGGTCGAACTGCGCCGACTGCGCCGCGACGTACTCGGAGCGGTTGGCGACCGAGACCTCCGGGTTGTCCTTGAGCAGCGTGTCGACCTGCTGCTGGACGGTGGCCACCGGGGTGCCGGGGGAGACCTTGACGTACCCCCAGGCCGGCTGCTGCGTGCGGAAGTCCGGGATCACGTCGGGCGAGACGTAGAGACCGCGGGCGACGTTGCTCTTCGCGAAGATGCCCACGATCGTCACGTGGTGCACCTCCCCGCGGCTGAACTGCATGTCGACCGGCTGGCCGATCGCCAGATGGCGGTTCTTCGCCGTCTCCGCGTCCACGATCGCCTGGTCCTTGCCGGTCCAGTCGAGCGCGCCCTGCTCGGTTGTGAGCTTGAACATGCCCGCCCACGCGGCCGCGTCGGGCACCGCCGAGATGCCGTCGCGCCGGTCGCCGACCTGGGCGAACTCGTAGTACTCGCTGGCCACGCTCGCCACGCCCGGGATCTTCGCCGCCGAGGCCATCACGGCCGGGTCGAACGTCGCCGGGCCGTTCTGGTCGCCGTCGCCGGAGACGATCAGGTCGACGGTCACCTCCTTGTCGGCCTGCTCGGACAGGCTCTGCTTGGCCGAGGCCAGGATGACGTTGACGCCGGTGATGAGCGCCAGGCCGACCATGAGCGCGGCCGCGGTGATCGCCGTGCGGCGCGGGTTGCGGCCGGAGTTGAGACGGCCGAGCTTGCCCGGGACCGACCAGGAGAACAGCCGGCCGAGCAGGCCCACGACCGGGCGGGCCAGCAGCGGCGTGAGCAGCGCGACGCCGATGAACGTGATGAGCACGCCGCTGAGGATCAGCCACAGCGTGGTGCTGCCGCTGCCCTTGCCGGCCAGGCCGAGGCCCAGCAGGGTGCCGCCGGCCGCGCCGACGACGGCGCCGCTGATGGTGAGCTTCGTCAGCGGCCGGTCGGGCGTGGCGACCTCCTGCAGCGCGGCGATCGGCGGGATGCGGCTGGCGCGCAGCGCCGGCATCACCGCGGCCACGACCGTCACGAGCAGGCCGACCACGAAGGAGCTGATCACGGCGGTCGCCGGCACGCCGACGGAGGCCAGGGTGACGCCGGTGAGGCTGCCGAAGAGCGACGCCAGCAGTACGCCGACGCCGATGCCGGCCGCAAGGCCCAGCACGGAGGCGAGCAGCCCGATGGTGACCGCCTCGGTGAGCACGGAGCCGAGCGTCTGGCCGCGGCTGCCGCCGAGGGCGCGCATCAGCGCCAGCTCCCGGGTGCGCTGCGCCACGATGATCGAGAACGTGTTGAGGATGAGGAACGTGCCGACGAACAGCGCGACGCCGGCGAAGCCGATCAGGATGTTGTTGAAGAAGCCGAGGCCCTGCTTGAACTGGGCGCTCGTCTCCGCCTGCATCTGGGCGTTGGTCTGCACCTTGTAGTCGGCGCCCAGCGCCGTGGCGATGCTGTCGCGCACCTGCTCGTGCGTCACGCCCGGCTGGGTCTTGACGTCGATGCTGCTGTACACGTCCTTCTCGCCGAGCATCAGCTCCTGCGCGACCGGCGTGGTGAACGCCACCTCCAGGGCGCCGCCCAGTGAGTCCCGGTTGCCGCTGTACCCGAAGATGCCCACCAGCTTGAACGTGCGCTTCGGCTGCAGGGTGAGCACCCCGACCTCGTCGCCGACCTTGAGCCCGGCGTTCTTGGCCGTGAGCGCGTTCATCGCGACCTCGTTGTCCGCGGCCGGGCCGCGGCCCTCACGCAGCTGCAGGAAGTCGTTGGTGCCGGTCCAGTTCTCGCCGATGCGCGGCGGGCCGAACGTGGTGAGGACCTTGCCGTTGGTGCCCACGACCCGGGCGCCGTCGGAGCTGGCCTGCGCGGTCACGCCGGCCACGCCCGGCACGGCCTTGACCTTCTCGACCAGGCCGGCCGGGATGTTCGCGGCCGCCGGGGGCCCGTCGAAGTTGTTCTCGAGCTTCGGTTTGTGCGTCACCTGCACGTCGGTGCCGGCGTACACGGAGGCGAAGAGGCTGTCGAAGGAGCGGCCGAGGGTGTCGGTGAGCACGAACGCCCCCGACACGAACATGACGCCGAGCACGACCGCGAGCCCGGACAGTACGAGCCGCAGCTTGCGCGACAGCAGGCTCTTGAGGGTTGCCTTCAGCATCGGGTCAGGCCACCTTGTCCAGGCGCTTCAGGCGGTCCAGCACGGCGTCCGCGGTCGGCGCGTAGAGCTCGTCGACGATGTGGCCGTCGGCGAGGAAAACGACGCGGTCGGCGTAGGAGGCCGCGTTCGGGTCGTGGGTGACCATGACGATCGTCTGGCCGAAGTCGCGCACCGAGTTGCGCAGGAACGACAGCACCTCCGCGCCGGAGCGCGAGTCGAGGTTGCCGGTGGGCTCGTCGGCGAAGATGACCTCCGGCCGCGACACCAGCGCCCGCGCGCACGCGACGCGCTGCTGCTGGCCGCCGGAGAGCTGGCTGGGCCGGTGCTTGAGCCGGTCGCCGAGCCCGACGGTCTTGATCACGGTGTCGTACCACGCCGGGTCCGGCTTGCGCCCGCCGATGGACAGCGGCAGCAGGATGTTCTCCTCGGCGGTCAGCGTCGGCAGCAGGTTGAACTGCTGGAAGATGAACCCGACCTTGGTGCGCCGCAGGTTCGTCAGCCCCCGGTCGGACAGATCGGTGATCTTGGTGTCGCCGACGTACACCTGGCCCCGCGTCACGGCGTCGAGCCCGGCGAGGCAGTGCATGAGCGTGGACTTGCCCGAGCCGGACGGGCCCATGATCGCGGTGAAGCGCCCCTTCTCGAGCTCCACCGAGACCCCCGCGAGCGCGTTGACCTGCGCCTCGCCGGAGCCGTAGACCTTCCATACGTCGACCGCCCGCGCGGCCACCTCGGTGCGCGTCGCAACCGATGCAGTCATGATTCCCCCTGGTGAATGGTGTGCACTCATCGTCTCGGCGACGGGGGAGAGAAACGTCCGCCCGCGGGGGTAGCCGGTCACGGATATTACGCTGGGGGAGCCTCCCGGAGCCCGGCTCAGGGTCAACCCCGACCCGGCGGGCACAGGATTCTCAGACACAGCCTATGAGCAGGGCCGCGGCCACCCGGAGGTGACCGCGGCCCGTTTGCGCACGTGGGGTGCGTTTTGTCGGCTGGACGACTACTCGTAGGCGATGGCTCCGAGCACGTTGAGGCGCACGGCCCGCAGCGACGGGATGAACCCGGCGACCGCGCCGATGACGATCGAGGCGATGAAGTACACGGTCATCAGCGCCCACGGCAGGGTCACCGCGCCGAAGCCGACCACGTCCTTGAGCGCGGTCACGATCGCCGCCCCGAGCCCGACGCCGACCGCGAGGCCCAGCACCGTGCCGAACACCGTGATCACCACCGACTCCGTCGTCACCATCAGCCACGTCTGCCGGCGCCGCAGGCCCACCGCGCGCAGCATGCCCAGCTCGCGGGTGCGCTCGATGACCGACAGCAGCAGCGTGTTGATGACGCCGAGGACGGAGATGGCCAGGGCGATGAGCAGCAGCACCTGCACGATCACCAGGATGACGTTGAACGTCTGCTGGTTGGTCTTGACGTACTCGGCCTTCGTGTACGCCTGGACCTGCGGGTTGTCCTTGAGCACGTCGTTGACCGCATCCTTGGCCGCGGCGACCGACGAGCCGTCCTTGACCGCCATGAACACCTGCCACGGCTGCGGGAAGGCGAAGCCCTCCTTCGCGTCGGCGTAGTCGATGACGATGCCGTCGCCGATCGCCGTCTCGCCGGTGATGCCGACGAGCGTCAGGGTCTTCTGCGGCCCCTTCGCGAACTTCACCGAGATGGTGTCGCCGAGCTTGAGCTTGCGGTCCTCGGCGGTCTTCTTGTCCACCATGAACTCGCCCGGGCCGAGCCGGTCGATGCGGCCCTGGTCGGTAGTGAGCTTGAGCACCGACACGCCCGCCGCCGGGTCCAGGTAGGCGAACACGAACTGCTGCTGGCCGTTGATCTCCACCGCGTCGGCGGTGATCGCCGCCACCGTCTTGGCCTGCGGCAGCGCGGTGATGCGGTCCAGCTCGGCGTTGGTGACGACCGGCGGGATCTCGCTGGTCTGCTGGCCGAGCACGATGACGTCGGCCGCCAGGTCCTTGTTCAGCGTGTCGGCGAACGCTGTGGACAGGGAGGTGAAGATCGTGCTGATCGCCGTGACGATCGCGATGCCGATCATCACCGCGCCGGCGGTGATCGCGGTGCGCCGCGGGTTGCGCGCGGAGTTGCGCCGCCCGAGCTTGCCCGGGATCGACCAGGAGAACAGCATGCCGAGCGCGGCGACCAGCGGCTTGCTGATGACCGGCGTCAGCAGCGCCACGCCGATGAGGACGCCCAGCACCCCGCCGAAGACCAGCGACAGGGTCGCGCCGCCGGCGCCGGCCAGGCCCCAGCTCAGCGCGCCGGCCGCCAGCGCGGTCACGACGATGCCGGAGATGGTGAGCTTCGTCAGCGGACGGTCCGGGGTGGCCGACTCGCGCATCGCCGCGATCGGCGCCACCCGGGACGCCTTCACCGCCGGCATGAGCGCGGCGACGATCGTGACCCCGATGCCGATCGCGAACGACGCGATCACCGCCGAGATCGGGAACCCGAGGCTCGCGACCTCCGCGCCGTCGGCCAGGCCGACGAATGCCCGGGCGCCGGCCGCGCCGAGGCCGAGGCCGACGAGGAAGCCCAGCGCCGAGCCGACGAGGCCGATGATGACGGCCTCCAGCAGTACCGAACGCAGCACCTGGCCCCGCGCGGCACCCATCGCCCGCAGCAGCGCCAGCTCCTGCGTGCGCTGCGCGACGATGATCGAGAACGTGTTGAGGATCAGGAACACGCCCACGAGCAGCGCCACGGCGCCGAAGCCGAGCAGGAAGTAGTTGATGTAGTTCAGCAGGTTCTTGATGCCCTTGCTGGCCTCGTCGGACAGCTCCTTGCCCGTCTGTACCACGAAGGCGTCGCCGAGCTCGGCCTTGACGGTGTCGCGCAGCTTCTCGTCGCTGACCCCGGCGGCGGCCTTCACGTCGATGACGTTGTACACGCCCTCGGCGCCGAGCATCGCCTCCTGCGCCTTCTCGGTGGTGAAGAAGATTGCGCTCTCGCCGGCCATCGAGTCGCGCCCGCCGGCGTACTGCATGATCCCGACGATCTTGTAGGTGCCGCGCTCCTGGTCACGCGTGATGACGTCCATCGAGTCGCCGAGCTTGAACCCGGCCTTGTTGGCCAGCCCCCGGTTGATGACGATCTCGTTGTCGGCCTTCGGCGCGCCGCCCTCGGCCAGCTTGACCAGATCGTCCTCGCCGGTCCAGTTCGCGCCGAACTGCTGCCCGGTCTGGTTGAGCACGACCTTCTTGTTGCGCCCGATCGGCGTCGCGCCGTTGAGGAAGACCTGCCCGGTCGCCTTCGCCACGCCGTCGAGCTTCGCCACCCGGTCCACGGTCGCGGCCGGGAACGGGGTGCTGGCATCGTTGCCGCCGCCCTGCTGCTGCAGCTGCGACTTCGCCGAGACCTGCACGTCGGTGTACGTGTAGATGTTGGCGAACAGGTTGTCGAACGTGCGCCCGAGCGTGTCGGTGAGCACCAGCGAGCCGGATATGAACATGACCGACAGCACGACCGCCAGGGTCGACAGCGTCAGCCGCAGCTTGCGCGCCAGCAGGCTCTTCAGGGTCGCCCTCAGCATGACGCTCAGGCCACCTCGTCCGCGAGCCGCGCGTTGGCGTTGTCGAGGCCCTTGAGCTTGTCGAGCACGGCCTCGGCGGTCGGCTCGCGCAGCTCGTCGACGATCTGCCCGTCGGCCAGGAAGATGACCCGGTCGGCGTAGGAGGCCGCGTTCGGGTCGTGGGTCACCATGACGATCGTCTGGCCGAACTCCCGCACCGAGTTGCGCAGGAACGACAGCACCTCCGCGCCCGAGCGCGAGTCGAGGTTGCCGGTGGGCTCGTCGGCGAAGATGACCTCCGGCCGCGACACCAGCGCCCGCGCGCACGCGACGCGCTGCTGCTGGCCGCCGGACAGCTGGCTGGGTCGGTGCCCGAGCCGGTCGGCGAGCCCGACGGTCTTGATCACGGTGTCGTACCACGCCGGGTCCGCCTTGCGACCCGAGATCGACAGCGGCAGCAGGATGTTCTCCTCCGCGGTCAGCGTCGGCAGCAGGTTGAACTGCTGGAAGATGAACCCGACCTTCGTGCGCCGCAGCTCGGTCAGCTGGCCGTCGGACATCCCGGTCAGCCGGGTGTCGCCGATGAAGATCTCCCCGCGGGTGACCGAGTCGAGGCCCGCGAGCGTGTGCATCAACGTCGACTTGCCGGACCCCGACGGCCCCATGATCGCGGTGAAGTGCCCGCGCTCCAGTTCGACGTTCACCCCGTGCAGTGCGATGACCTGAGCCTCGCCGCTGCCGTACACCTTCCACACGTCAACCGAGCGGGCAGCGATCCCGCCCCCGGTCGTGACAGTCGTGGTCACGCTCAGTCCCCCTCGAAGTGGTACCCCTTGTCCTGTCCACTTCAAGCTAAGGGTGACCGTCACCCCGTCCCTCGTCCCCGAGGACGACCTCACGACCCGGGGCGGACCAGTCCCGTCTCGTACGCGAGGACGACGGCCTGTACGCGGTCGCGCAGCCCCAGCTTGGTCAGCACGTGACCGACGTGCGTCTTGACGGTCGTCTCGCTCACCGACAGTGCACGCGCGATCTCGGCATTGGACAGCCCCTTGGCCAGCTGCACCAGGACCTCGCGCTCCCGGTCGGTCAACACCCGCAGGTCGCGCGGCGGAGCCGCATCCGGATCGGGCAGAGCGTCGGCGAACTTGTCCAACAGCCGCTTCAGGATTCGTGGCGCCACGACCGCCTCGCCGGCCGCCACCGTGCGGATGGCGATGACCAGGTCGTCGGCGGGCACGTCCTTGGCCAGGAACCCGCTGGCCCCCGCCCGAAGCGCCCCCACGACGTACTCGTCCAGGTCGAACGTCGTCAGGATGAGCACCCGCACCGGCAGCTTCGCCTCGACGATCGCCCGCGTCGCCGCCACCCCGTCCATGCGCGGCATCCGGATGTCCATCAGTACCACGTCGGGCAGCAGCCGCCGTGCCAGCTCAACGGCCTCGACCCCGTCGCCGGCCTCGGCGACGATGTCGAGCCCCGGCTCGCCCCCGAGCACCATCCGGAACCCGGTGCGCAGCAGCGGCTGGTCGTCGGCGAGCAGGAGCCGGATCGGACGCGCCTCGGTCAACTCGCCAACTGCCTCTCTACCGGCACCTCAATGGGAATCCTGGCGTGGACACGGTATCCGCCGCCGGGCCTGGGCCCGGTGCGCAGGGTCCCGCCGTACAGCATCACGCGCTCCCGCATCCCGAGCAGCCCGTGCCCGACGGCCGCGCTCCCGAGCTGCGGCCCGCGTCCGGTGTCGCAGATCTCCACCGTCACGTCGTTCGCCCCGAAGTCCAGCCGCACCTCGATGGTCGCCGCCCCCGCATGCTTGAGCGCATTCGTCAGCGCTTCCTGCACGATGCGGTACAGCGTCAGCGACACCCCCGGCTCCAGCGGCCCCGGCTCCCCGTCGACCCGCAGCACCGCCGGCAGCCCCGCCTCCTGGATCTGCTCGATCAGCCCTTCGATGCCCGCCAACCCTGGCTGCGGCGCGAGCTCCCCGGCCGGCTCCGCCTCGGTCCGCAGCACGCTGAGCAGCCGCCGCATCTCCCGCAGCGCTGTCCGCCCGGTCTCCTCGATCGTGGCGAGCGCCTCGTCCGCCGCGCCCGGATCCCTCGTCAACATCCGCCGCGACCCGGTGGCGAGCACCCCCATGACGCTCACGTGATGCGCCACCACGTCATGCAGCTCGCGCGCGATCCGCCGCCGCTCCTCGGCAACCGCTTTCTCGGTGAGCGCCCGCTGACTGCTCTCCGTGGTCCGGGCCCGATCCTCGAGCGCCGCGATGTAGGCCCGCCGGGTCGCAACGGTCCGCCCCACGGTGAAGCACACCAGCGCACTCATCGTGTTGAACACCACGAAAATCTGCGCATTCGGATAGAACGCACTCTCCCCGGTCCGCCCCAGCACCGCGGCCAGCACCATCCCCGGCACCCACATCACGCAGGCCGCCAGCAGCGCCTTCCGCACCGGCAGGTACGCGGCCGCCGTGTAGGTGAGTACGACGATCCCCAGCCCACCTTCGACGAGCCGCAGCCCTGTCACGAACGGCAGCACGGTGTGCGCGCAGGTCCAGAACACCCCCACCCACAGCCACCGCCGCCGCACCGCAACGGCCGCCAGCCCGAGAGCGTCGTACACGAGCTGCATCCCGAGGTTGTGCACCCCGAACTGCGCCGCACTGACCGCTTCAGCGCCCGCACCGACGACCATCAGCCCGAGGGCGAGCAACACGTCCTGCAGCAGCGGGTTCCCCCGCTGCCCGAACATCTCCCGGACGCGCCGCACGCTATCGACGGTATCGGCTGGCGCCGCCACCCCTTTCATCGCCGCGCCCGACTACCTCTCCTCCTCAGGGATGACCCCCGCCGTCGCGAGGATGACCCAACTCCCCACCCTCTCCGCTCCGCACGCCCCTTCGCCCGCGCCATGTGCGCCATCTCTCACCCACACCTCGAGCCCGCCGGCCGCCCGTCCCCGCCGTGTCCCCGGTGCGCATCGCCGGCCCGCCGCAGCCCGTCTCGTCGCCAGCACTCCCCGCGTGGCATCGCCGGCCGGCCGCGGCCCGTCCCGGTTGCCAGCCCACCATGCGCAAGGAGACCGGCCCCTCGCCCCTCGCCGTTCGCCGTTCGCCGTTCGCCGTTCGCCGTTCGCCGTTCGCCGTTCGCCGTTCGCCGTTCGCCGTTCGCCGTTCGCCGTTCGCCGTTCGCCGTTCGCCGCGAATCGCCGAGTATGACACATTCGGCGCTAATTTATCGCCCGACGAGGTATAAATCCGACATGTCGTGGCGCGGAGCGCCCGACATGTCGAAAGTCCTTGAGCGCCCGACGACGACGGCCGCCGCCCGCCCTCCGCGCCGACGTGGCGGGCCGTGGTGGCACGAGCGCACGATTCACCCCGACTGTGAGCTGGCGGCCACAACTGGTCGGGGGTTGCGGGCGCCTTCGGCCTGCCCGATCCAACGCAGTAAGCGTGGTCCAGGTCCGGGGGCGCTTGCGGTGATGCCTGACGGGCCGCCTGCCGCCGGCGGTCCGCCGCCGCAAGCCGCGTCGAGGGCCCGGACCCGTGCCCGGACAGCACTAGGCGGACGGCCCAGACCACTGCCTCAGCCCAAGCCGCAGGGGAGGGCCCGGACCCGTGCCCGGACAGCACCCACGGCCAACGACCTAAGCCACTGCCCAAACACGGGGCCGGCCCGTGACACAACGAACGCCGCAGCGGAGGGCCGCCAGGCCCGCAGCGTTACCTGGCGGGAACAACGGGCCACAGCTGACACGAGCCCGAGCAAGAAAAGGGTGACCATCCCCCCGGGCCCCCCGCCCCCGCCCCGCCCCCGGAGCAGCCGGCCGAAACGCCGAGACGGGAACAAGCCTCAGTCCCGCTCCACAACCACCTCACCCGAGGCAACAGGAGCCGAAGAGGGAAACGGCGGCGGCGTCCCGCCGTAAGCCGGGCACAACGCCTGATGCGCGCACCACCCGCACAACCGGCTCGGCTTGGCGCGGAAGTCCTGGTTCTGCGTCGCCAGCTCGATGGCCTGCCACAGCGCGAGCAGGGTGCGCTCGAAGCGGGCCAGGTCGTCGGCGTCCGGGGCGAAGTCGCAGACCTCCTGGTCGCGCAAGTACATGAGGCGGAGGACCCGTGGGACGACGCCGCGGGTGCGCCACAGGACGAGGGCGTAGAACTTGAGCTGGAACATGGCGCGCGCCTCGAAGGCCTCGCGCGGGGCGCCGCCGGTCTTGTAGTCCACGACGCGCAGGTCGCCGGCGGGGGAGACGTCCAGGCGGTCGATGATGCCGCGGATGACCAGGCGGCCGTCGACCTCGGCCTCGACGTAGGACTCGCGGTCGGCGGGCTCCAGGCGGTTGGGGTCCTCGACGGCGAAGTAGCCGTGCAGCAGGTCGCGGGCGCCGGCGAGGAAGTCGTCGGGGGTGAGCGGGGGGTCGGTGAAGATGCCGGCGAGCTCGGGCTCCTCCTCGACCAGGCGCTGCCACTGCGGCGCGACCAGGGATTCGGCGTGCTCGGGGGTGCGTCCGCCGGGCGGTGCGTCGAAGAGGGCCTCGAGCACGGCGTGGACCAGGGTGCCGCGGGCCTGGTCAGGGGTGGGGCGCTCGGGCAGGCGGTCAATGCTTCGGTACCGGTACAGCAGGGGGCAGGTCTTGAAGTCGGCGGCGCGCGACGGCGAGAGGGTCGGCAGGGCGGAGGTAACGGGCACCGTCATGCACAAGAGGTTAAACGGGGGGTACGACGAAAACGCGTTTCGAACCCCTCAGCCCGTAGCATCGGGTGCGATGGACGAACACCGCACGGTATCCGCGCCGGCGTCGCCCGCCGCCCGCGCGCAACAGCGGGAGCGCGGCGCGGGCATACCGCTGGGCCGGCTGGCCGGCGTCCCGGTCTATCTCGCGCCCTCGTGGCTGCTGCTCGCGGCCCTGATCACCCTGACCTACGGCACCTTCATGCAGGCCCGAAGCGACCGGGAGCTGCCGTTCACCACCGGGGTGGCGGTCGGGTTCGGGTTCGTGGTGTGCCTGCTGGTCTCGGTGCTGCTGCACGAGCTCGGGCACGCGGTGACGAGCCGGCGCAGCGGGATCGGTGTGCGCGGGATCACCCTGGAGATGCTCGGCGGGTACACCGAGATGGAGCGCGAGGCGCCCCGCCCGGGGGTCGAGCTGCTGGTCTCGCTCGCCGGGCCCGCGGTGTCGCTGGCGCTCGGGCTGCTTGCCGCCGGGGCCGCCGTGATCCTGCCGACCGGCGGGATCGCGGCCACCTTCGCCTTCCAGCTGGCGCTGTCCAACGTCGTCGTCGGGCTGTTCAACGCGCTGCCGGGGCTGCCCCTGGACGGCGGGCGGGCGCTGCAGGCGCTCGTGTGGAAGCTCAGCGGCGACGCCAACGTCGGGCGGATGGTCGCCGGGTGGATCGGGCGGCTGCTCGCGGTGGGCACGGCCGCGTCGGCGGTGCTGCTGCTGCGCTACCAGCCGTTTCAGCACGCGTACTTCGGGGTCGCCTTCACCTTCCTCGTCGCGATCACCATGTGGGTGGGTGCCGGGCAGGCGATCCGGCACGCCCGGGCGGCCGCCAAGCTGCCGCCGTTCAGCGCGCGCGAGCTGGCCCGGCCCGTCGTCGCCGTCACCGCCGGCACGCCGCTGGCCGAGGCCGACCGCATCGCGGCGCTCGGCGAGGAGCGCGGGCCCGTCGTCGCCGTGGTCGACCCCTCCGGCAGCCTGGTCGGGTTCGTGCACGGGGCGAAGGCGCGGGCGGTGCCGGCCGAGCGGCGGCCCTGGGTGCCGATCGTCGACGTCACCCGGCGTATCGACCGTGACCATGTGCTCACCGGCGATCTTCGCGGCACCGACCTGCTGATGGCCATCCGGGACGACCCGGGCGGCGACTACCTGGTGGTCACCGGGGAGGATGTGCACGGCGTCCTGCGCGGCGCCGAGCTCGTCTCCCTCGTGGCCCCGAACCGGCGGCCGCGCAGGCCGACCGTCCGGAGGAACAGCGCGTGACTGTGGAAAGCCCCGTCCAGACCCTGCCGGCCGTGCGCCGCGGGCCCTTCCGCCCGGGCGACCGGGTCCAGCTCACCGACCCCAAGGGCCGGATGCACACCATCGTGCTGGAGGCGGGCAAGGAGTTCCACACCCATCGCGGGCGGCTCGCGCACGACGAGCTCATCGGCGCGCCCGACGGCAGCGTCGTGACCTCCACCGGCGGCACCGCCTACCTGGCGCTGCGGCCCCTGCTGTCCGACTACGTGCTGTCCATGCCGCGTGGCGCACAGGTGATCTACCCGAAGGACGCGGCGCAGATCGTGGCGATGGGCGACATCTTCCCCGGCGCCCGGGTGCTCGAGGCCGGTGCCGGCTCCGGCGCGCTGACCTGCTCCCTGCTGCGTGCGGTGGGGCCGGAGGGTTCCGTCACGTCGTACGAGATGCGGGAGGACTTCGCCGCGATCGCCCGCAAGAACGTCGAGGCGTTCTTCGGCGGGCCGGTGCCGGGCTGGTCGTTGCGGGTAGGGGACGTTGCCGGCTGCGAAGATGCCGGGTTTGATCGGATAATCCTGGACATGCTCACCCCGTGGGAGATCCTTCCGCTCGTCTCGCGGGCCCTGATCCCCGGTGGGGTGTTCATCGGCTATGTGGCGACTACGCCCCAATTGTCGGAGTTGGTGGAGGCCTTGCGCGAGGATGGTGGGTACACCGAACCTCGAGCTTGGGAGAGCCTGGTGCGCGACTGGCACGCGGAGGGCCTGGCCGTGCGGCCCGATCACCGCATGATCGCGCACACGGCGTTCCTGGTGAGCGCGCGCAAGCTGGCACCGGGTGTGACGGCGCCGCCGCGCCGGCGCAAGCCGAGCAAGGGGGCCGAGGCGTATGCGGCACGGCGGCTGGCGGCCGCCGCTGCCGCTCGGGCAGACGAGGAGGCCGAAGGGCATGAGCCGACCGAGCTTCAGTGACCTACCCGCGGTCTTTCCCGACTGGTCGCCGTATCCCGACCTGGAGTCGGCGGCCCGGGCCTACCTGCGCGACCCGGACATCGCCATGGATGCGATGGCGGGTGTACTGCGAGGTCAGAGCGTTCTGGGCTTCACACTCGAGCGGTTCGTCAACGACGTCAACGGGGTGTGGCAGGAGGTCGTGGTCTGCGACGGCAACCGGCTGATCCTGTGGCACGGCGAGGACATCCCGCCGGAGGAGGCGCCGCCGGGCTCGATGACGTCGTCGCTGCGGGTGGTGGCCCTGTCGGCGGTGACCGAGGTCGGCTGCCGCCGGCGCATCAGCCGCAACCCCAACGGCACCCACCGGGTCGACAGCGTGGACGTGTACCTGCTGCTCACGTCGCTGGACGAGGCCAACGTGGCGGCGGAGGAGGCCGGCTCGGTGATCCGGCACGACGCGCTGCGCTTCGGCAAGACCCTCGACGACGGCGGCGCCGGTCAGATCGCCCGGCTGGAGGAGTTCGCGCGGCTGGTCAGCTCGCTGGTCGGCAAGCCGATGCTGTAGGACGTGGGATCACCCGAGGGTCAGTCGGCGTTCGGTCCGGCGACGGGTGCGTCGTCGGACCGGCGGTGCACGTGGATGCAGTCGCCGGGGCACTCCTTGGCCGCGTCGATGACCTCGAGCCGCAGGTGAGCGGGCACGTCGACCCGGCTGCCGTGCGCCAGGCGCAGCTCGCCGTCGGTGTCCTTCACGTAGGCCAGGCCGTCGACGTCGAACTCGAAGACCTCAGGCGCATACTGCACACACAGCCCGTCGCCGGTGCACAGGTCCTGATCGACCCACACCTGCAAAGAGTCCTGAGAAGTCTCCACGCTCACGGCCACGACGCTACCCGACGCGTCCGCAACCGTGCAGGGGGCCGTGACACACGCCGCACTGACAGCAAAAAGGTGCTGGATAGGGCCCTCTGAGCATCCCGGATTTGTAAACACCCTGTGGCGCACGTGTTCGAGGGGGCCCGAACCGGCGATCAGCAGTTAGTGTTAGAGCACAACGTTCAAAGCCCCCGGGGAGGTGGGACGTGGCACGCAGCGACGACGCGGAGACGCGCGCCGCACGATGGGAGAAGGACGCCCACGATCTCTCCACGCAGGTCGCGTTTCTTCAGGAGGAACTCGCCCTGGTGCGGCGCAAGCTGACGGAGACACCGCGACACGTGCGACAGCTCGAGGAGCGGCTCGCCGCAGCGCAGGCGCAGATTGCCCGGCTGACCGAAAACAACGAGCGGCTCGTAGCCACCCTCAAGGAGGCCCGAGCCCAGATCGTGACGCTGAAGGAGGAAGTTGACCGCCTGGCACAGCCGCCGAGCGGTTACGGAGTCTTCCTCGCCCGCCACGACGACGGCACCGTCGACGTGTTCACTGGCGGACGCAAGCTGCGCGTGGCAGTCTCCCCGGCGATCGAGACCGAGGAGCTGCGCCGAGGCCAGGAGGTTCTGCTCAACGACGCCCTCAACATCGTCGACGCGCTCGGGTTCGAGCGGGCGGGCGAGGTCGTCATGCTGAAGGAGGTCCTCGAGGGCGGCGACCGGGCTCTCGTCATATCGCACGCCGACGAGGAACGGATCGTCCACCTGGCACACACGCTCGCCGACTCGCCACTGCGCGCCGGCGACTCGCTCATGATCGAGCCGCGTTCGGCGTACGCGTACGAGCGCATCCCGAAGAGCGAGGTTGAGGAGCTGGTCCTGGAGGAGGTGCCCGACGTCGACTACCACGACATCGGCGGCCTCTCTCCGCAGATCGAGCAGATCCGCGACGCTGTGGAGCTGCCGTTCCTGCACGCCGAGCTGTTCCGGGAGCACAAGCTGCGCCCGCCGAAGGGCGTGCTGCTCTACGGGCCGCCCGGCTGCGGCAAGACCCTCATTGCCAAGGCGGTGGCCAACTCGCTGGCGAAGAAGATCGCCGAGCAGCGCGGCGAGGAGAAGCAGACCAGCTACTTCCTCAACATCAAGGGTCCCGAGCTGCTCAACAAGTATGTCGGCGAGACCGAGCGGCACATCCGGCTGATCTTCCAGCGGGCTCGTGAGAAGGCCAGCGAGGGCACTCCGGTCATCGTGTTCTTCGACGAGATGGACTCCGTGTTCCGCACCCGCGGTTCCGGCGTCTCCTCCGACGTGGAGAACACGATCGTCCCGCAGCTGCTCAGCGAGATCGACGGCGTGGAGGGGCTGGAGAACGTCATCGTCATCGGCGCGTCGAACCGGGAAGACATGATCGACCCGGCGATCCTGCGCCCGGGCCGGCTCGATGTGAAGATCAAGATCGAGCGGCCGGACGCCGAGGCGGCCAAGGACATCTTCTCGAAGTACATCCTGACCGACGTACCGCTGCACAAGGACGACGTCACCGAGCACGGTGGCTCGCCCGACGCGACGGTCGCCGCCATGATCGACGCGGTCGTGCTGCGGATGTACTCCGAGACCGAGGAGAACCGCTTCCTCGAGGTGACCTACGCCAACGGCGACAAGGAGGTCCTGTACTTCAAGGACTTCAACTCGGGCGCGATGATCCAGAACATCGTCGACCGGGCCAAGAAGATGGCGATCAAGGACTTCCTGAGCAGCGGCCAGAAGGGTGTGCGCCTGCAGCACCTGCTGGACTCCTGCGTCGACGAGTTCCGCGAGAACGAGGACCTGCCCAACACCACCAACCCCGACGACTGGGCCCGCATCTCCGGCAAGAAGGGCGAGCGGATCGTGTACATCCGCACGCTCGTCTCCGGCGGCAAGGGCGCCGAGGCCGGCCGTTCGATCGAGACGGCGACCAACACCGGCCAATATCTGTAACGAATTGCACACCACGTGAGCGGGCGGCGACCGGAGGGTCGCCGCCCGCTTCCGTTGCGGCGACGCCGAGTAGACACGAAACGACACCGGGTACACATGCAACAAGGCGGCGGCGCGCAGAAACAGCCCGCCCGGTGTGGGCCGGGTCGGCATCCATACGGCTAGGGTTGTGGGCATGAGTGTGCGGCGCGTGATGGGCACCGAGGTCGAGTACGGCGTGTCCGTGCCCGGACAGCCGGGTGCAAACCCCATGGTCACGTCCTCCCAGGTGGTCAACGCCTACGGGGCGCGGCCCGAACTCACCAAGGGCGGGCGAGCCCGCTGGGACTACGAAGAGGAGTCGCCGCTGCGCGACGCCCGCGGGTTCACCTACTCGGGTGCCCTCTACGACCCCGCCGAAGCGCTGGCCGACGAGGATCTCGGGCTGGCCAACGTGATACTGACCAACGGCGCGCGCCTCTACGTCGACCACGCCCACCCCGAGTACTCCACGCCCGAGGTGACCAACCCGCGCGACATCGTGCTGTGGGACAAGGCGGGCGAGCGGGTGATGGCCGAGGCGTCCCGGCGCGCGGCGACGATCCCGGGCACGCTGCCGATCCACCTGTACAAGAACAACACCGACAACAAGGGTGCCAGCTACGGCGCGCACGAGAACTACCTCATGCGCCGCCAGACGCCGTTCGCCGACATCGTCATGCACCTCACCCCGTTCTTCGTCACCCGGCAGATCTTCTGCGGCGCCGGGCGGGTCGGCATCGGCCAGGACGGGTCGGGCCCAGGCTTCCAGATCTCCCAGCGCGCCGACTTCTTCGAGGTCGAGGTCGGGCTCGAGACCACGCTGAAGCGGCCCATCATCAACACCCGCGACGAGCCGCACGCCGACGCGGACAAGTACCGCCGCCTGCACGTCATCATCGGCGACGCGAACCTGTCGGAGATCTCGACGTACCTCAAGGTGGGCACGACGTCGCTGATCCTGGCCATGATCGAGGAGAAGGTGCTGTCGGGCGACCTGGGCATCGCCGACCCGGTCACCGAGCTCAAGTCGGTCAGCCACGACCCGTCGCTCAAGCACCTGATCCGCATGCGCGACGGGCGGCGCCTGTCGGCCCTGGACATCCAGTGGGCGTTCTACGAGCGGGCCCGGGCCTTCGTGGAGGACCGCGAGGGCGCCGACACCGACGAGATCACCCTCGACGTGCTCGACCGGTGGGAGGACGCGCTGGACAAGCTCGGGCGCGACCCGATGCTGTGCGCCGGCGAGCTGGACTGGGTGGCCAAGCTGCGGCTGCTCGAGGGCTACCGCGAGCGGGAGTCGCTGGGCTGGTCGTCGCACAAGCTGCAGCTCGTCGACCTGCAGTATTCCGACGTGCGCCCGGAGAAGGGCCTCTACCAGCGGCTGGTCGCGCGCGGCTCGATGGCGACGCTGTTCACCGAGGAGGAGGTTCAGCGCGCGATCGTCGAGCCGCCGGACGACACCCGCGCCTACTTCCGCGGCCGCTGCCTGGCCAAGTACCCCGACGAGGTGGTGGCGGCCAGCTGGGACTCGGTCATCTTCGACGTGGGCCGCGAGTCGCTCGTGCGGGTGCCGATGATGGAGCCCGAGCGAGGGACGAAGAAACACGTCGGCGCGCTGTTCGACAAGTGCCCGAGTGCGAAGGATCTGCTGGAGGCGATCACTTCCGGGTAGCCTTGGACAGCGATCCGTGGTCCCCGCGCACGCGGGGACGATCCGTTCGATGCAGCGGTTCGTTGGTGGTCCCCCCGAGGAGGATGAAGCATGGCTACGAGGGATACGGGCGGGCAGTCCCAGTCCGGCAAATCGCGGCGCGACGAGGAAGAGGACGTCGCAGCGCCCGAGGTCAACCCGGAGACGGCCGAGCGGGTCGAGCAGCTTGGCGAGGACGTCGACGACCTCCTCGACGAGATCGACTCCGTGCTCGAGGAGAACGCCGAAGAATTCGTCCGCGGATACGTGCAGAAGGGCGGCGAGTAGCCGCATGCAGGACAGGCCGCCCGTCCGGTTCCCGGGCGGGCGGCCTGTTCGCCCACAGCGTGGTGGCGCGCCGCTGCGCGGCCGTTCCGCGGCGTATTGTTGGCCCACGCAAGTCGATCACGACACACGAAGGAGGAGCTCCGTTGCCGACGGGTCTTGACCACTCAGGGCGCCTGCCCGCCGCGTATCACGCCGCCGGGACCTCGTCGTTCAGCGAGTTCCTCGGCAACGTGGCCCCGGAGCTGCTCCCGGGACGACGGCCCCTGCCGCCGGGCATGGCGGCCGACGTGAGCGCCCACGCCACCACGATCGTCGCGATCATCTGCGCCGACGGCGTCCTCATGGGCGGCGACCGGCGCGCCACGATGGGCAACCTCATCGCGCAGCGCGACATCGAGAAGGTCTTCGCCGCCGACGCCTACTCGCTCGTCGGCATGGCCGGCACCGCGGGCTTCGGCCTGGAGATGATGCGGCTGTTCCAGGTCGAGCTGGAGCACTACGAGAAGATCGAGAGCAGCATGCTCTCGCTCGAGGGCAAGGCCAACCGCCTGGCCAGCATGGTGCGCAACAACCTCGGCGCCGCGATGCAGGGCCTGGCGGTGGTGCCCCTGTTCGCCGGCTTCGACCTCGACGCCAAGAGCGTGGACAAGGCCGGGCGGATCTTCAGCTTCGACGTCGCCGGCGGCGTGTACGAAGAGCGCGGCTACGACTCGATCGGCTCCGGCTCGCTGTTCGCCAAGTCCTCGCTCAAGAAGCGCTACCGCCCGGGCGTGACCACCGACGAGGCGGTGAAGCTCGCCATCGAGGCGCTCTACGACGCCGCCGACGACGACACCGCGACCGGCGGTCCCGACCTGCTGCGGGGCATCTTCCCGGTCATCATGACCGCCACGGTGGAGGGCACCCGGCGCCTCAGCGACGACGAGACCCGCGCCGTCGCCGAGCAGATCATCGCCGAGCGCACCGAGAACCCCGGTTCCTGACCTACTCGACCAACGACCAGCAGAAGGAGAACTCGCCGCCGTGGCCATGCAGTTCTACGCCTCGCCCGAGCAGATCATGCGGGACCGCTCGGAATACGCGCGCAAGGGCATCGCCCGTGGTCGCAGTGTCGTGGTGCTCAGCTACGAGGGCGGCGTGCTGTTCGTCGCCGAGAACCTGTCGACCGCGCTGCACAAGGTCAGCGAGATCTACGACCGGATCGGCTTCGCCGCCGTCGGGCGCTACCCGGAGTTCGAGAACCTGCGCTCCGCGGGCGTGCGCCTCGCCGACCTGCACGGGTACTCCTACGGCCGCCGCGACGTGACCGGCCGGCAGATCGCCAACGCCTACGCGCGCACCCTCGGCGCCATCTTCACCCAGGAGCAGAAGCCCTACGAGGTGGAGATCTGCGTCGCCGAGGCGGGCGCGACGGCCGCGGACGACGAGCTGTACCGGATCACCTACGACGGCTCCGTGCAGGACGAGCCCGGCCTGGTCACCATGGGCGGGCAGTCCGACACCATCTCCGGTGCCGTGAAAACCCGCCTGCGGCCCGACCAGACGCTCGCTGAGGCCCTGAAGCTCGCGGTGGAGGGTTTGGCCAGCGTCGGCGGCGAGAGCGGCCAGCCGCGCAAGCTGGCGGCCAACCAGCTGGAGGTCGCGGTCCTGGACCGCGCCCGCCCGGGGCGCACGTTCCGCCGGCTCACCGGCCTCGCGCTCACCGCGATCCTCGAGGACGCCGCCGCAGCCAAGATCGAGGACGTCGAGGAGGGTCTCGAGGACAAGCCGCAGCCCCCGGCGTCGTCCAGCACCCCCGCGGACAACGCCTCCGGGGGTACCGAAGAGGACGACTCGGCGGACACCGAGTGAGGCGAAGGGCCGGGGCGCAAACCCCGGCCCTCACCGTTTATGCCCGGATGATCGCCAGGAGCAGCACGATGAACGCGCGGCCCAGGTAGATCGACGCCTTCACCGGCGAGTTGCTCGGCGTGCCCGCCATCCGCGGGCGCATCGCCACCGGGATCTGGGTGATCTTGTACCCGTTGCGGGCCACGCGGACCAGCACCTCGATGGTGTCGCCGAGGTACTCCGCCGGATACCAGTTCGCGAAGAACTCGATCAGCCGCCGGTTGCACGCCCGGTGCCCCGACGTGGTGTCGGTCAGCTTCGTGCGCGACAGCCGCGACAGCACCGTCGACAGCATCCGCATCGCCCACTTGCGCGGGCCCTTGACGCTGTAGCCGCCCTCGCCGGCGAACCGGGCGCCGATGACCAGGTCGTGCTCGTCGAGGGCGTCCACGAGCTTCGGGATGTACCGCGGGTCGTGCTGGCCGTCGGCGTCCACCTGGATCGCCACGTCGAAGCCGTGGTCGCGGGCGTAGCGGTAGCCGGTGCGCATCGCGCCGCCGACGCCGAGGTTGAACGGCAGCCGGGCCACGACCGCACCGGCCTCGGCGGCCCTGGCGGCGGTGTCGTCGGTCGATCCGTCGTCGACCACGATGATGCCGACCGACGGCAGCTCGCCGCGCACCTCGCGGACCACGTCCGCGATCGACTCGGCCTCGTTCCAGGCCGGGATGATGATGAGGACGCGCTTACCGTTGATCATCGGCCATCTCCCCGGCGTCGGGCGCCGTCGCGTCCTGCGGTCGGGGCCGGCCCAGCTCGCTGCGCAGCAGCGCCAGGTCCTCGGCCAGGGTGCGGGTCTCCTCCTCCAACCGGCTGACCTCCCAGCTCAGGTGCACCGTCACGAGCAGCAGGAACACGATGCCGAGGAACAGCACCAGGCTCACGCCGGAGGCGATGCCGAGCAGGTCGGCGAGGTTGTCGGTGAGGAACGGCATGAACGCCAGTGGCACGATCAGGACGCTGACCGCGAGCCACAGGACGGCGTACTTCTCCTGCAGCTGCCGGCGGCGCAGCAACTCGACCATGAACGCCAGGACGGCGAGCGCGGTCAGCCCGGTGACGATGGTCAGCTTCACGCGGCTCCTCCCGAGGGCGTGACGGCCAGCATGTCGTGCAGCATGGCACGCCACGGCCGCATCGGCGCCAGCCCGGCCGCCGTCCAGCGGTCGTGGCCGAGCACACTGTAGGACGGTCGGGGCGCCGGGCGAGCGTACGCCGCGGCGGTGGTGCGCCGAACCCGGGCCGGGTCGTGGCCCGTCTCGGCGAAGACCGCCTCGGCCAGCCCGTGCCAGGACGTCTGGCCGGAGGCGGTGCCGTGGTACACCCCAGCGGGCGCGCCACTGCCGGCCAGGGCCACTAGGCGCTCGGCCAGGTCGCGCGACCACGTCGGCTGCCCGACCTGGTCGTCGACGACCTCGACGTAGTCGCGCTCGGCGGCCAGGCGCAGCATCGTGCGCACGAAGTTCTTCCCGGTCGTGCCGTAGAGCCACGCGGTGCGCACCACGTAGCCGGTGTCCGGCAGCGTGCCGAGCACGGCCCGCTCGCCGGCGAGCTTGCTGCGGCCGTACGCGTTGATCGGTGCGGTCGGCGCGTCCTCGGCGTAGGGCTCGGTGGCGTCGCCGGGGAAGACGTAGTCGGTGGAGACGTGCACCAGGCGCGCACCCGTCGCGGCGCAGGCGGCGGCGAGCACCGACACCGCGGTACCGTTGACGGCCGTTGCGCCCTGTTCGTCCGTTTCGGCGCCGTCGACGTCGGTCCAGGCGGCGGCGTTGAGGACCACGTCGTGGCCCTCGACCAGGTCGCGGACCTTCGCGGCGTCCGTGATGTCCAGCTCTGCCCGGGTCGCGGCCGTGACGTCCCGGCCGTCCAGGGTGAGCAGCAGGTCGCGGCCGAGCATGCCGCCGGCACCGGTCACCAGATAGCGGGTCATGTCACCCGCCCAGCGCGGCGCGGGCCTTGAGCGGCTCCCACCAGGCACGGTTGTCCTGGTACCAGGCGACCGTGGTGGCGATGCCGTCGGCGAACGTGACCTGCGGGGTGTAGCCGAGCTCGTTGCTGATCTTGTCGATGCTCAGCGAGTACCGCCGGTCGTGGCCCTTGCGGTCCTCGACGTAGCGCACCGAGGAGTCCCACTCGCGGCCGGTCGCGGCGAGCAGGGTCTCGGTGAGCTCCCGGTTGGTCAGCTCGCGGCCGCCGCCGATGTTGTAGACCTCGCCGGCGCGGCCCTTCTCCAGCGCCAGCTGGATGCCGGCGCAGTGGTCGGACACGTGCAGCCAGTCGCGGATGTTGCCGCCGTCGCCGTACAGCGGCACGGTCCCGCCGTCGATGAGGTTGGTGACGAACAGCGGGATGACCTTCTCGGGGAACTGATAGTGCCCGTAGTTGTTCGAGCAGCGGGTCACCACCACCTCCATGCCGTGCGTGCGGTGGTAGGCGAGCGCGAGCAGGTCGGAGCCGGCCTTCGACGCCGAGTACGGCGAGTTCGGCGACAGCGGCCACTCCTCGGTCCACGACCCTTCCTGGATCGAGCCGTACACCTCGTCGGTCGACACGTGCAGGAAGCGCCCGACGCCGGCCGCGCGGGCCGCGTCCAGCAGCACCTGGGTGCCCAGCACGTTGGTCGTCACGAACGGCCCCGCGCCCAGGATCGAGCGGTCCACGTGCGACTCGGCGGCGAAGTGCACGACCGCGTCGTGGCCGGGCATCAGCTCGCCGACGAGCGCGGCGTCGCAGATGTCGCCCTCCACGAACGTCAACGCCGGGTCACCGGCCACCGGCGCGAGGTTCGCGCGGTTACCCGAATAGGTGAGTTTGTCGAGCACGGTCACGGCCGCACCGGCGTACGCGGGATAGCCGCCGCTGAGTAAGGTGCGCACGTAGTGCGAGCCGATGAAACCGGCGCCGCCGGTGACGAGGATTCTCACGGGACCGGAAGTCTAGTCCAACACACCGGCCGGGTTGCCAAGGGGCGAGTCGACCGCGGCCGTGTACAGCCCGTAGGGTGGCCGGGTGCGTGGCATCATCCTCGCCGGTGGGACCGGCTCGCGTCTGTGGCCCCTGACCAAGGCCGTGTCGAAGCAGCTGATGCCCGTCTTCGACAAACCCATGATCTACTACCCGCTCACCACCCTGGTGATGGCGGGCATCCACGAGATCCTGGTGATCACCACGCCGGAGGACCAGGAGCCGTTCCGGCGGCTGCTCGGCGACGGCTCACAGTGGGGCCTGCAGATCAGCTACGCCGCGCAGCCGCGCCCCGAGGGCCTGGCGCAGGCGTTCGTCATCGGCGCCGACTTCATCGGCGAGGACAGCGTCGCGCTGGTCCTCGGCGACAACATCTTCCACGGCGCCGCGCTCGGCCAGCGCCTCTCCGACAACGCCGACGTCAAGGGCGGGCGGGTCTTCGCCTACCCCGTGGCCAACCCGCAGGACTACGGCGTCGTGGAGTTCGCGCCCGACGGCCGGGTGCTGTCCATCGAGGAGAAGCCGGCCACGCCCAAGAGCCGCTACGCGGTCCCCGGCCTGTACTTCTACGACAACCGCGTCGTGCAGATCGCCCGCAACCTCAAGCCCAGCGACCGCGGCGAGCTGGAGATCACCGCCGTCAACGCCGCCTACCTCGAGCGCGACGAGCTGCACGTGGTGGTGCTGGACCGGGGCACGGCGTGGCTGGACACGGGTACGTTCAACACGATGGTGCAGGCGGCCGAGTTCGTCCGGGTCATCGAGGAGCGGCAGGGCCTCAAGATCGGCTGCGTGGAAGAGGTCTGCTGGCGGGCCGGGCTCATCACCGACGAGCAGCTCGCGGACCTCGCCGAACCGCTGCGCAAGAGCGGATACGGCGAGTACCTGCTCCATCTGCTCGACTGGAAGAACTGAGCGGGCGTACGGACAACCGCACCCGCCAAACACGACCGACACGCGACGGAGCCAGCACGTGAAGATCCGACAGCTCTCGATCGGCGGCGCCTGGGAGATCAGCCCCGTGCTGCACGGGGACCCCCGCGGCCTGTTCACGGAGTTCTACCGCTTCGACCACCTGGCCGCCGAGGTCGGCCACCCGCTGCGGCTCGCGCAGGGCAACCTGTCCGTGTCCGCCCGCGGTGTCGTGCGCGGCATCCACTTCGCCGACGTGCCGCCCGGCCAGGCCAAGTACGTCATGTGCACGCGCGGCGCCGTGCTCGACGTCATCGTGGACATCCGCGTCGGATCCCCGACATTCGGCCGGTGGGAGGGCGTTCAGCTCGACGACGTCGACCGGCGGGCGGTGTACCTGTCCGAGGGCCTCGGGCACGGGTTCTGCGCGCTCACCGACGACGCGACACTGACGTACCTGTGCTCGGAGACGTACAACCCGACGGGCGAGCACGGCATCCACCCGCTGGACCCCGACCTCGGCATCGCATGGCCGGCCGCAGACCCGACGTTGTCGGCCCGCGACGCCGGCTCGCCCACCCTCGCGGAGCTGCGCGACGCGGGGCGGCTGCCGGACTACACCACCTGCCAGGGCTATACGGAAAGTCTCCGCTCCCAATAGGTTCGAATCCGGTCCCAGGCGGCTAATGTCTGTACATGGACCGGCGAATTTTCGGCCTTGAGACCGAATACGGGGTCACGTGCACCTACCGGGGGCAGCGCCGCCTCTCCCCGGACGAGGTCGCCCGCTATCTGTTCCGGCGCGTTGTGTCGTGGGGCCGTTCCAGCAACGTCTTCCTGCGCAACGGCGCGCGCCTCTACCTGGATGTGGGCTCCCACCCGGAATACGCAACGCCCGAGTGTGACTCCGTGCCCGACCTGGTCGTCCACGACCGGGCCGGCGAGCGGATCCTCGAAGGACTGCTGGTCGACGCCGAGCGCCGCCTGCACGACGAGGGGATCGCGGGCGAGATCTACCTGTTCAAGAACAACACCGACTCCGCCGGCAACTCCTACGGCTGCCACGAGAACTACCTGGTCAGCCGGCACGGCGAGTTCGGGCGCCTGGCCGACATCCTGATCCCGTTCCTGGTCACCCGCCAGCTCATCTGCGGCGCCGGCAAGGTGCTGCAGACCCCGCGCGGCGCCGTCTACTGCCTCTCGCAGCGCGCCGAGCACATCTGGGAGGGCGTCTCGTCCGCCACCACCCGGTCCCGCCCGATCATCAACACCCGCGACGAGCCGCACGCCGACGCCGAGCGGTATCGCCGCCTGCACGTCATCGTCGGCGACTCGAACATGAACGAGGTCACCACGCTGCTCAAGGTCGGCACCGCCGACATCGTGCTGCGCATGATCGAGGCCGGCGTGGCGATGCGCGACCTGTCGCTGGAGAATCCGATCCGCGCCATCCGCGAGGTCTCGCACGACGTCACCGGCCGCCGCCGGGTGCGTCTGGCCAGCGGCAAGGAGATCTCGGCGCTGGAGATCCAGCAGGAGTACTTCGACAAGGCCACCGAGTTCCTGGACCGCCGCGGCGCTGACGCGCCCACCAAGCGGGTCATGGACCTGTGGGGCCGCGTCCTCAACGCCGTCGACACCGGCAACCACAAGGAGGTCGAGCGCGAGGTCGACTGGGTCACCAAGCTCGGGCTCATCGAGCGGTACCAGGCCAAGCACGACCTGCCGCTGTCGCACCCGCGCGTGGCGCAGATGGACCTCGCCTACCACGACCTGCGCCGCGGCCGGGGCCTCTACGGGCTGCTGGAGAAGCGGGGCAGCGTCGACCGCGTCGCCACCGACCTGGAGATCTTCGAGGCGAAGGAGACCCCGCCGCAGACGACCCGGGCCCGGCTGCGCGGCGAGTTCATCCGCCACGCACAGGAGCGCCGCCGCGACTTCACCGTCGACTGGGTGCACCTGAAGCTCAACGACCAGGCGCAGCGCACCGTGCTGTGCAAGGACCCGTTCCGCGCCTACGACGAGCGGGTCGATCGGCTCATCGCGAGCATGTGACGGACAAGGCTAACGGGGGTTAGGCTGGCGCGCGCTATGGATGAGATGCCCGACCAGCCGCCCCCGAAGCTCCACGCCGGCTTCAATCCCGACCGCCCGGCCAAGAGCCGGCAGGGCCGCCGCCTGCAGCGCATCCGGGAGGAGATCGAGCGCAACCGGACCGAGGGGCCGAAGTACCCGACGTGGCTGCTCGCCCTCGTCCTCGTCGCCATCGTCGCGGCCTTCGTCCTGATCGTGATCTACGCGTGAGGCGCGCCCTGGCCGTCCTGGTGGCGGCGCTCGCCCTGGCGGGCTGCACCGACGACGGCCCGAAGCGCAGCGCGCTGCCCGCCGTCTCGCCCGGCGGCCAGGTGTCGCACCAGCCGCTGCCGTCGCCGACCCGCCCGCCCGTCGTCAACTCCGACGGCTGCCAGGGCCTCATCAGCGCCGCCCAGGTCAAGCAGGCCACCGGCCTGCCGGTCGAGGTGAGCCAGGGCGACGGCGCCGCGGCCGTTGCGCAGTACGGCCAGGCGGTGCAGAGCATCGGCCTGAACGCGCACGCCCGCACCTGCCCGTTCGGCAGCGCGGCCGGCGACCAGGTGACGGTCGTGGCACTCACGTTCGCCGACGCGGGCCAGGCGCAGAAGCTGTGGTCGACGATCGCCTCGCTGGAGGCGGTGGGCGGGGTCGGCGAGGCGGCGCTGAGCGACAAGTCCAAGACGATGCTGGCGCGGCGCGGGAAGGCGATCGTCGCCGTCTACATGGTGAACGCGGCCGCACCGGACGCCGACCACCTGGGCCAGCTCCGCTCGCTGGCGAACACGGCCCTGTCCAAGGCCTGACCGTCGGATATGTCCCGTCACGCAGTGGCGGACATATCCGCGGCACACCGGCCCGCGGCGGCCGCGGACAGGAAGTAGGCCGAGTCCTGCTCGAAGGTCCGGCCCATCGTCGACAGCTTCACCGGCAGGTCGGCCAGGGCGGCGCCCAGGTCCGCGGACGGGACCTCGACCAACGTGTGCGGCGGGCAGAGGGCGGCGAGGGCCTCGCGAACCGCGGAGGACAGGGCGGGGGACAGGTCCGAGGGCATCACGAGCGACGCCGGGGCCAGGGCGACCCGGCCGAAGGCGGTCAGGCTGTGGTGCGAGACGCCGCGGTGGCGCGGGCGCGGGTCGGCGTCGGAGATGCGCGGTGCCGCGACCGGCCGGCCGCCCAGAGCCGCCACCGCGTTCACCGCCTCGCCGGCCGCGACGCCGGAGAAGCCCCAGCTCGTGCCCGTGCCGAGGTTGCCGGGGCCCTGCGTGACGATCGCCAGGTCGGCGTGCAGGCCGTGCCGGGCGGCGAGCAGGCCGCTGTGCACGTTCGTCGACTCGAGGTCGCCGCCGAAGGCCTGGCCCGTCGTGACCGTGCCCGCGAGGAGGGGGCGCAGGCCGTCGAGGGTGCGCGAGAACCAGGCGGGCAGGGCGCCGCCGTCGGTCATGACGTACGCGATGCGGGCGCCGGGGCGGGCCGCCAGCGCGCCGGCGACGACCGCGGGCAGAGCCGAGTGCAGGTCGGCGACGACCACCGGCATGCCGTCCAGGGACACGGCGCCGGCGAGGGCGCCGCGCAGGGGGGAGGCCTCCTCGTCGGCGGCGAGGACGATGGCCTGCAGCGGGGTGTACCGGGCCTTGACCACGTGGCCGGGGGCCTCGACGTCCTCGGGCAGGCGGTCGGGGACGGCCACGACCAGCGCGTAGCCGCCGGTGCCGAGGCCCAGGGCGAGCGCGTTGAGGTTGAGCAGCACCCGGTCGCCGGGGCGGGGCGCGCCCACCAGCGCGGGATAGGCCAGGGCGCGGACCGACGGGGGGTCCGACGGGTGGCGGGCGTCGACGGTCACGTCGAGCTCCAGGCTGCCGCGCCACTCGCGGCGGGCGGCGACGACGGTACCCCAGCGCCAGCGGATCACGGCACACACCGTAACGCAACGACCCTGCGCGCATCCGCGGTGACCGTCGGTGGCCTACCGCGTGGGCGACGCAGAACAGGCGTTCGGGCTGGTAGGTTCGCTGCGTGTCGCGGACCCGAACCGAGCGCCTGGTCAATCTGGTGATCTGCCTGCTCGCTACGCGCCGCTTCCTGACCGCCGAGCAGATCGCCGCGATCGTGCCGGGCTACGAGCACGATCCCAACGACGAGCGCGACCACGAAGCGTTCCAGCGCAAGTTCGAGCGGGACAAATCGGAGCTGCGCGAGCTCGGCGTGCCGCTGGAGATGGGCACCGCCAGCATCTTCGACAACGAGCAGGGCTACCGGATCGCGCGGCGCGAGTATGCGCTGCCCGACATCCCCCTGGCGCCGGACGAGGCGGCGGCGGTCGGGATCGCGGCGCGGCTGTGGCAGCAGACCGGGCTCGCCGCGGCCGCATCGTCGGGGCTGGCGAAGCTGCGCGCCGGCGGCATCGACGTCGACCCGCACGCCACGCTCGGCGTCGAGGCCGTGGTGACCGTCGACCCGGCGTTCGAGCCGCTGACGGCTGCGGTGCGCGACCGGCAGGCGGTGACCTTCTCCTACGAGGTGCCCGAGCGCGACGCCGCCGGGGTGCGGCGGCTGCAGCCTTGGGGCGTGGTGTGCTGGCGCGGCCGTTGGTATGTGGTGGGGCACGACCTCGAGCGCGACGCCGAGCGCTGCTTCCGGCTGTCGCGGATCGTCAGCGGGGTGCGCCGCATCGGCCGCCGCGGTGCCTACGAGCCGCCGCCGAAGGTCGACCTGATCGGCTACGTCGCCCGCTCCAGCGGCCCGATCGAGCGCACCGGCCGGGCGACCGTGCTGGCCCGGCCGGGCCGGGCGGCGGGCGTGCGGCGCTGGGCGGAGAGCTGCGTGAGCACCCCCGACGGCGACCGGCTCACCCTGAGCTACGGCGACGCCGACCAGTTCGCCGCCTGGCTGGTGGGCTACGGCGCCGACGTGGTCGCGCTCGACCCGCCCGAGGTCCGGGAGCGCATCGTGCGCCGGCTGCAGGCGGTCGCCGCGGCGTATGAGAGCCGGGGGATCGGGGTGCCGGCGTGACGAACTCCGCGGACCGGCTCGGGCGCCTGCTCAACCTGGTGCCCTACCTGCAGGCGCGCCCCGGCGTCACCATCGCCGAGGCCGCCGCCGACCAGGGGATCACCGACCGGCAGCTGCGCGAGGATCTCGAGCTGCTGTGGCTGTGCGGGCTGCCGGGCTACGGGCCGGGCGACCTCATCGACATGGCGTTCGTCGGCGACAGCGTCACCCTGACGTATGACGCGGGGATCGACCGGCCGCTGCGTCTCACGCCCGACGAGGCCCTCGCGCTCATCGTCGCGCTGCGGATGCTGGCCGAGACGCCCGGCGTCACCGCCGGCGACGGCGTCCACCGGGCCCTGGCCAAGATCGAGCACGCGGCCGGCGACCTGGCCGACGCGCCGGTCGCGGTCCGCCTGCCCGGCAACACCGACCGGCTCGAGGAGCTGCGCGGCGCCGTCGACCGCCGCCACGCGCTGCGCATCACCTACTACACGGCCACCCGGGACGAGACGAGCGAGCGCGTCGTCGACCCGATGCGCGTGCTCGTCGTGGGCCGGTGGGCCTACCTGGAGGCGTGGTGCCGGCGCGCCCAGGCGGTGCGGCTGTTCCGCATCGACCGCATCGACGCCTCCGCCGAGCTCGACGAGCCGGCGCAGGTGCCGCAGCAGGCCCGGCCGACCGACACGCGCACCGGCAGCCTGTTCACCCCGACGCCCGACCTGCCGCTGGTCACGCTGCGGGTCGGCCGGGGCGCGCGATGGATCACCGAGCAGTATCCGTGCGAGGAGGTCGTGCGCGGCGCCGGAGAGCACTGGACGGTGTCGCTGCGCGCCTCCGACCTCGACTGGGCCCGCCGGTTCGTCCTCGGCCTCGGCGCCGAGGTCACCGTGCTGGCCCCCGCGCAACTCGCCGAAGCGGTCGCCGCCGAGGCACACGCGGCGCTGGCCGCCTACGTGCACTAAGGTCGATCACGTGCTGTGGTGGATCTCGGGCGGAATCGTCGTCATCGCGCTGATCGTCCTGATCGGCGTCGCCCTGAGCGTCATGGGCCGGCTGCGCGAGTTCGACAACGCCGCCCGCGCGATGCAGGCGCGCCTGACCGACGGCCAGCGGCGGGTCGAGCCGCGCCTGGCGGCGTTGCAGCAGACGGTCGAGACGATGTTGCCGCAGCTGGAGGCCATGCAGGAGCAGGCGCAGCAGCGCGCGCTCGCCAAGCAGGCCGAGAACAGTTAACAATCCTGGCGGATCATCCGGGCAAATTACACCTTTGTCCGGACGGGTGGTTGACGATCGGGCGCGCCACCGTCAACACTCGTCAAGACTTCAGCGGCCGGACTCCATCCCGCTAACCCCCGGCCTCTGCCCTCACCCTGCGATGGTCAGTACGATGGGTGCGGCAGCTCGAATACAGTGAGGTGGCTTCACATGGGTGCAGTAAGGCCGTGGCACATCATCGTCCTGGTGGTGGTGCTGATCCTGCTGTTCGGCGCCAAGCGCCTGCCTGACGCGGCGCGCGCTCTGGGCCGTTCGATGCGGATCATCAAGGCCGAGACGAAGGGCCTCGCGGACGACGACGTCGACGCCAAGGCCGAGGCGCAGACGGGCCGGCAGCCGCTCAGCGGCCAGATCGCCGACAACCAGGCTTCGCCGAAGCCGCAGGTGGACCCGGTCGATCACGCACGCGAGCGCTGAGGCGCGCTCGGGTCGTGAGCATCCTCGCACGGCGGCGTGACAGGCAGCCGTCGAACTTCCAGCGCGCCGCAGATGGCTCCATGACCCTCTTGGAGCATCTGCGGGAGCTGCGCACCAGGCTTTTCCGGGCGTCGATCGCGATCGTCCTGGGCATGATCGTCGGGTACCTGCTGTCCAAGCACATCCTGTCGCTCCTGCAGGAGCCGTACTGCAACATCGCGATCAACAAAGCGATGGCCGCCAACAACGGCGTGCTGCCGCCGGGCTACCGGTGCGAGTTCGTGGCGCTCAAGGTCACCGACCCGCTGCTGCTGACGCTGAAGATCTCGCTGTGGACGGGCCTGATCGTCTCGTCGCCGTTCTGGATGTACCAGCTGTGGGCGTTCGTCGCCCCCGGCCTGCACCGCAACGAGCGCCGGTGGGCCTACGTGTTCGCCGGCCTTGCCGCGCCGCTGTTCGCGGGCGGCGCGGTGCTCGCGTTCATCGTGGTCTCCAAGGGCCTGGAGTTCCTGATCAGCTTCATCAACCCGAATACGTCGATCATGCTCGAGGCGATGGCGTACGTCGACTTCGTCACCGGCATGATGCTCGTGTTCGGCGTGGCGTTCGAGTTCCCGCTCGGCATCATGCTCGCCAACATCGCCGGCATCGCCACGGGCAAGCGCCTGCTGGGCTGGTGGCGGATCGCGGTCTTCATCTTCTTCGTCTTCGCCGCCGTCGCCACGCCGACCGCCGACCCGTTCGGCATGACGTTCCTGGCGCTGTGCATGTCCCTGCTGTACTTCGGTGCGGTGGCCTTCGCGCTCGTCAACGACAGGCGCCGGGGCCGCAACCGCCCGTCGTATGCGAACATCGACGACGACGAGATCTCCTCGCTGGACGACTACGACGTCGAGCCGGTCGAGGCCGCAAGCCCGATCGACGGCTACGACCCGGTCGACGCCCCGACGCCGGTCTCGGCGCCGACGGCCGTCGACGCACCGCAGCCGCTCGACCGTCGCTACGACGACATCACGTAGGCGGACGAACACGTGAAATCAGCGCCCCGGCGGCCGTAGGCCCCGGGGCGCTGAACGTTTACAGTCTGCGCCGTGAACATCGCGTTACTCGCCAACCCCACCGCCGGCAAGGGCCGGCGCGCGGCGCTGCTGCCCGCGGTCGTGCAGCGGCTCGGGGCCGACGGGGCCGCGGTCGCGGTCCTGTCCGGGGGTACCGCCGCGGAAACACGCGACAAGGCACGGCAGGCGGTCGCGGACGGGTGCGACGCGCTCGTGGCCATGGGCGGCGACGGCACCGTCCACCTCGGGCTGCAGGCGGTGGCCGGCACCGGGGTGGCGTTCGGGATCGTGCCCGCCGGGACCGGCAACGACTTCGCGGTGCGCCTCGGGCTGCCGCTCTCGCCCGTCGCCGCGGCCGGCGTCATCGCCGACGCGCTGCGCGACGGGACCAGCCGGGCGATCGACCTGGCGCGCGTGGAGGGCGCCGACGGGACCCGCGCCTGGTTCGGCGCGGTGCTCGCCGCCGGGTTCGACGCGTTCGTCAACGAGCGGGCCAACCGCATCCGGTGGCCGCGGGGGCCGCAGCGGTACAACCGCGCGATCGTGGAGGAGCTCGCCACGCTGCGCCCGCGGCGGTACCGCATGAGCCTCGACGGCGCCGCCACCGAGTTCGACTCCGTTCTGGTGGCGATCGGCAACACGGAGAGCTACGGCGGCGGCTTCCGGATCGTGCCGGGCGCCGACCCCACTGACGGTCTGCTCGACGTCGTCGTCGCCGAGCCGCTGGGCCGGCTGACCCTGATGCGGCTGCGGCCGAAGGTGCTCAAGGGCACCCACGTGCACGACCGCCGGGTCAGCACGCACCGCGCCCGGACGATCGAGCTGGCCGGCGACGGCGTCACCGCCTATGCGGACGGGGAGCGGATCTGCCCGCTCCCCGTGACCGTCAGCTGCGTGCCCGGCGCCCTGAAGCTGCTCGGCTGAGCGTCACGCCGCGTTGCGGATGCGGACCTTCACGCCGTTGGCGGTCGGCTCGGTCGACACGTCGGACTGCTCGACGTCGCCCGGCACCGAGAACGAGCGGCTGAACGAGCTCGAGCTCGACGACGACGACGAGTAGTGCCCGCCGGCGACGTCGCGGCTCTGCGAGGTACTGCCGCCGCTCTGGCCCTTGATCGTCAGGCGGCCGCCGGAGACCTGGACGTCGACGGCGGACGCGTCGATGCCCTCGACGGTGATGAGCAGGTCGTCGCCGTCGGTGGCGGTGTGCACCGACGCACCGTGTGCGTGGTGTGCGGCGCCGGCCATGTCCTCCTGGAGTCGGGCCAGCGCGTTCGAGGGATCCCAGCGGTTCAAGGGCATGGCGTACCTCCGCAGTCAAGAAAAGGGCTCGGATGCACTGTGGTCGCGGGGGAGCGGCGCGACAAGCGCAGAGCCGGTGTTGCGACACTGTTTCCCGCGGCGGGGCGTTTTGACACCTGCCGCTACAGCAGCCGCAGGATGCCGCCGAGCCCGTGAACCTTGCCCGGTTCACTCTCCGGGAGGACGAGGACGCTGCAGCCGGCCGCCGCCGCGCCCGCGTCCGCGGGGGTGTCGCCGACCATGAGCGCCCGCTCCGGGTCGACCCGCAGGGCCGCGCAGGCCCGCCAGAAGATGGCCGGGTCGGGCTTGGTGCGCCCGACCTCGTAGGAGAGCACGAACTCGTCGACGAGGTCGGCGAAGCCCAGGTCGGCGGCGAGGGCCCGCAGGTCGAAGCCGATGTTGCTGACCACGGCGACGGGGACGCCGGCGGCGCGCAGGGCCCGCAGCGTCGGCACGGTGTCGGCGTACAGCTCCCAGCCGTCGGCCAGCAGCAGCCGGTCGTAGAGGTGCCCGGCCAGCTCCTCGTCGACGGTGGCGGCCAGGCCCGTGTAGCTGGCGCGGTGCGCGTCCACGGACAGGTCCCGGTCGGCCCACACCTCGGCGAGGTGCGCGGGCACCCGGTGCGGCCTGGGGCCACCGGCCCGGCCCGCGGTGGTGAGCCGGTCGGCGAGGACGGTCGCGCGGGGCCGCTGCAGCTCGCGCCCGGCGCTCTGCGCCGCCAGCATCACCCAGCGGACCGCGTCCTCCACCTGCGCCAGCGTCCCGTGGAAGTCCAGCAGCACCGCCTCGATCGGTCGTCGGGAAGTGAGTGAGTCATCGCTTTCCGGCACGCCAGCACGATACCTATGAGCGGATCCGGGCATGCTTCGCCTAGCCTTGGGAGCGTGAGCGGTAACGAGGACGTTGAGTTGAGCCCCGCAGACCGCTACCAGGCGGCCCGAGAGCGCGCCGAGGGACCGGGCCTCGTCGAGTTCACCGACGGGTTGGAGTTCGCCCTGGACCCGTTCCAGGCCGAGGCGTGCGCGGCCCTGGAGCGCGGCACGGGCGTGCTGGTCTGCGCGCCCACCGGTGCGGGCAAGACCGTGGTCGGCGAGTTCGCGGTGCACCTGGCACTGCGCCAGGGTCGCAAGTGCTTCTACACGACGCCGATCAAGGCGCTGTCCAACCAGAAGTACAACGACCTGGTCCAGCGCCACGGCGCCGAGCGGGTGGGCCTGCTCACCGGCGACAACGCGATCAACGGCGACGCGCCCGTGGTGGTGATGACCACCGAGGTGCTGCGCAACATGCTCTACGCGGGCTCGGCGACCCTGCACGGCCTGTCCTACGTCGTCATGGACGAGGTGCACTACCTCGCCGACCGCTTCCGCGGCGCCGTCTGGGAAGAGGTGATCATCCACCTGCCCGAGTCGGTGACCCTGGTGTCGCTGTCGGCGACCGTCTCCAACGCCGAGGAGTTCGCCGACTGGCTCGTCACCGTGCGCGGCGAGACGTCGGTCGTGGTGAGCGAGCACCGGCCCGTGCCGCTGTGGCAGCACATGCTCGTCGGCAAGCGGATGTTCGACCTGTTCCACGACGCCGAGGCCGCCCAGAAGCACGACGTGCACCCGGAGCTGCTGCGCTACCACCGCGAGATGCTGCGCCGCGTCGAGCTCGCCGGCGGCGACCTGCGCCGCGGCAAGCGGGGCCGCTGGACCGGCCCGCACCGCGCGGAGATCGTCGAGCGGCTCGACCGCGAGGGCCTGCTGCCCGCGATCCAGTTCATCTTCAGCCGGGCAGGCTGCGACGCCGCCGTCCAGCAGTGCCTCGCCGCCGGCCTGCGCCTCACCGGCCCCGACGAGCGCGCCGAGATCCGCAGCATCGTCGAGGAGCGCACCCGGCACATCCCGAACGAGGACCTGCAGGTGCTCGGCTACTGGGAGTGGCTCGACGGCCTCGAGCGGGGCCTCGCCGCGCACCACGCCGGCATGCTGCCCGCGTTCAAGGAGGTCGTCGAGGAGCTCTTCGTGCGCGGCCTGGTCAAGGCCGTCTTCGCCACCGAGACCCTGGCCCTGGGCATCAACATGCCGGCCCGCTGCGTCGTGCTCGAGCGCCTGGTCAAGTACAACGGCGAGGCGCACGTCGACCTGACTCCTGGCGAGTACACCCAGCTCACCGGCCGCGCCGGCCGCCGCGGCATCGACGTCGAGGGCCACGCCGTCGTCGTCTGGGCCCCCGAGGTCGACCCGCGCCACGTCGCCGGCCTGGCCTCCACCCGCACCTACCCGCTCAAGTCGAGCTTCCGGCCCTCGTACAACATGGCCGTCAACCTCGTCGGCAGCGTCGGCTTCGCCGAGGCCCGCGAGCTGCTGGAGAGCTCCTTCGCCCAGTTCCAGGCCGACCGCTCGGTCGTGGGCCTGGCCCGGCAGGTGCAGCGCAACACCGAGACCATGGCCACCTACGCCGGGGAGATGGCCTGCCACCTCGGCGACTTCGCCGAGTACTTCGCGATCCGGGTCGCCATCGCCGACCGTGAGAAGGCAATCGCCCGCCAGGGCGTGCAGCAGCGCCGCGCGGCCGCCCTGGAGTCCCTGGAGCGCCTGCGCTCCGGCGACGTCATCCGGGTCCCCGCCGGGCGCCGCTCGGGCCTGGCGATCGTCATCGACCCCGGCACCGGCGGCTTCGGCGAGCCCCGCCCGCTCGTGCTCACCGAGGACCGTTGGGCCGGGCGCATCTCCGGCGCCGACTTCACCACCCCCGTCGAGGCGATCGGCCGGGTCCGCGTGCCGCGGCAGTTCAACTACCGCTCCGCGCAGGACCGCCGCGACCTCGCCGCGCAGCTGCGCCGCATGGAGATCGCGCCCGCCGACCGCGGCCGCCCCGCGCGGGCCCGCAACGCCGCGGCCGCCGACGACCACGAGCTCGACGCGCTGCGCGCCTCCCTGCGCCGCCACCCCTGCCACCGCTGCCCGGAGCGCGAGGACCACGCCCGCTGGGCCGAGCGGCGCTGGCGCCTGGACCGCGACACCGAGGGCCTGCGGGGCAAGGTCGCCAGCCGCACCGGCTCCCTGGCCCGCACCTTCGACCGGGTGTGCGGGCTGCTCACCGACCGCGGGTACCTCAACGCCGAGGGCGGCGTCACCGACGCGGGCCGGATGCTCGCCCGCATCTGGTCGGAGACCGACCTGCTCGTCGCCGAGTGCCTGCGCCGCGGCGTGTGGGACAAGCTCGGCCCGGCCGAGCTCGCCGCCGCCGCCAGCGTGCTGGTCTACGAGGCCCGCCGCGAGGCCGAGGACCGCGCCTCGGTGCCGCGCGGCGAGGTCACCGACGCCATCGACACCACCCTGAAGCTGTGGGCGGACCTGCGCGACGACGAGGACTCGCGGGGCCTGCAGCTGACGCGGGAGCTCGACCTGGGCTTCGCGTGGCCGATGTACCGCTGGGCCCGCGGCGAGTCCCTCACCAAGGTCCTCGGCAGCGTCCACGGCCTCGAGGGCGACATGCCGGCCGGCGACTTCGTGCGCTGGTCCCGGCAGGTCCTCGACCTGCTCGGGCAGCTGTCCGACGCCGCCGGCGCGCCCGAGCCGGTGCGCCGCACCGCCCGCCAGGCGATGACCGCCGTGACACGCGGCGTTCTGGCGTACAGCGTCATGGGCTGATCACTCAGCGATTTTTCCGTTCCCGCGGGTGATGCGGATTAGAAAAAAACGTTCGGATCCGCAATGATGCTCTCGCCGGTGCCTGGGTTGGAGGGGGACTCGTGGGTCAGCTGCACCATTTCACGTACGGCGCGATCACCCCGATTTTCGCCTACGCCATGTCATTTCTGGGTTCGCTGCTCGGTCTCGTGAGCACAGCGCGCGCCCGGGCCGCCACCGACACCCGCCGCCGCGCCTGGCTGCTCGTTCTCGCCGCCTGGTCGATCGGCGGCACCGGCATCTGGGTCATGCACTTCATGGCCATGGTCGGCTTCAGCGTGCAGGACAGCCCGCTGCGTTACGACGTGCCGACCACGGTCGCGAGCTTCTTCATCGCCGTCGTGACGGTCGGCGTCGGCCTGTTCATCGTCGGCCTGGGCAAGCCCAAGCTGTGGAAGGTCCTCGTCGGCGGCCCGATCACCGGCGTATCCGTCGCGTTCATGCATTACACGGGCATGGCCGCGATGAACGTCAACGGCAATTTCGAGTACAAGAGCAACCTCTACATCGCCTCCTACGCCATCGCCGTCGTGGCCGCCACGGTCGCCCTGTGGTTCACGATCGTCGTGCGCGGCATGCTCGCCACCACCGCCGCCGCGGCCGTCATGGGCGTCGCCGTCTGCGGCATGCACTACACCGGCATGTACGCGATGCAGGTCCACCTCAACCACGACGTCACCCCGCTGCACGGCGTCGACGTCAACTGGTTCCTCGCCCCGATCGTCCTGTTCGTCCTGGTCGTGGTCATCGCCCTGGCCAGCGCGGTCATGGCCGTGCCGTCGGAGCGCGAGCAGGCCGAGGCCGCCGCCGTCCGCGAGAAGATCGCCGCCGGCCAGGCAATGCGCTCCAGCGGCGGCCCGGTCTTCGGCGGCGGCTCCAACAGCACCTCCTCCTCCACCACCACCACGCCGCCGCCGGCGCCGGGCCAGGGCGGTAAGGCGCCCGGTCAGGCTTTCGCCGCGCGCGCCGCGAACGGCATCGCCGACGCCCGTCGCCAGCGCGGCCGCTGACCTCACCTGCGTCACCATCTCCGCCGACCCCCGCCTCGCCGCGGGGGTCGCGCTGTTTCCCGACAAGTCGGGCGCTGGCGCGCCACGACTTGTCGGATTTATACCCCGACAGGTGGTAAATCTGTATAGTGCGCGGTGCCGCGCTTCTCGATCTGCATTCATGTTATTTCACGCCCAAACGGAGCGTTTTCCGCAATCGTGGCGAGATAGTGCCTAAATAGGTATGTTCTGCTTGTTCGTGGCCGGTGGGTCCTGACGGAGTGTGGGTGGAGCGAAGCTCCCCCACCGCGAGCGCAGGGAGCCAAATGCCCAGAGGCGGGCGCCGCGCGCGGGATACTCAAGAGGTGACCGATGCCCGGCCCCGCCCCAGAATGCGTTCCGTCGGCAGCACGCTCGAGGACTTCGAACGGGACCTGTTCAGCAACCTGTACTTCCAGCGCGGCACCACGATCGAGTCGGCCAGCGGCTCCGACGGCTACCACACGCTCGCGCTCACGGTCCGCGACCGGCTCGTCGAGCGCTACGCCCGCACGGCCGCCGCGCACTACGACGCCAACCCGCGGTTCGTGTACTACCTGTCCGCCGAGTACCTGCTCGGGCGGCAGCTGCGGCAGAACCTGCTGTACAGCGACACCGAGCGCTTCGTGCACCCCATCGCCGAGGACCTCGGGGTCACCCTCGAGGACCTCGAGAGCTACGACGTCGAGCCGGGGCTGGGCAACGGCGGGCTCGGGCGGCTCGCCGCGTGCCTGCTGGACTCGATGGCGACGCTGGACATCCCGGCCGTCGGCTACGGCATCCGCTACGAGTTCGGCATCTTCAAGCAGGGATTCCGCGACGGCGCGCAGGTCGAGCGGCCCGACGACTGGACGTTCTACGGCAACCCGTGGGAGTTCTCGGCGCCCGACGACCGGCAGGTGATCGGCTTCTACGGCACGACCGCCCGCGCCCTGGACGACCCGTCCGGGCTGCGCCGGCAGTGGACGCCCGGCGAGACCGTGCGCGGCGAGCCGAGCCACATGCTCGTGCCCGGGTACGGCACGCAGACGGTCAACATCATCCGGCTGTGGCAGGCGCGCGCCAGCCGCGAGTCGTTCGACCTGTCGCGCTTCGGGGCCGGGCAGTACAAGGAGGCCGTCGAGGACATCGTGCGGGCCGAGAACATCAGCAAGGTGCTGTATCCGGACGACAGCACCGAGCAGGGCCGCGAGCTGCGCCTGAAGCAGCAGTACTTCCTCGTGGCCTGCTCCCTGCGCGACATCATCCGCCGCTACCGGCTGCGCAACTCCGGCTGGGACGCCTTCCCGGCCAAGGTCGTCATCCAGCTCAACGACACCCACCCGGTCATGGCGGTCACCGAGCTCATGCGGCTGCTCGTCGACGAGCACCACCTCGACTGGGACCTGGCCTGGTCGATCACCCGCCGCACGTTCAACTACACCTGCCACACACTGCTGCCCGAGGCCCTGGAGACGTGGCCGGTGTCGCTGCTGGAGCGGCTGCTGCCCCGGCACATGGAGATCATCTACGCGATCAACTACTTCTTCCTGCAGGAGGTCGAGGCGACGTACCCGGGCGACGCCGACCGCATCCGCCGGCTCTCGATCATCCAGGAGGAGCCCGAGAAGCGGGTCCGCATGGCGCACCTCGCGGTCGTGGCGAGCACCGCCGTCAACGGCGTCGCCGAGCTGCACACCCGGCTGCTGCAGGCCACGACCCTGCGCGACTTCGCCGAGCTGTGGCCGCAGAAGTTCCACAACGTCACCAACGGCGTCACGCCCCGCCGGTTCGTGCGCCTGGCCAACCCGCGGCTGTCGGCGCTGATCAGCGAGCGGCTCGGGGGCGAGCAGTGGCTCACCGACCTCGACCGGCTCGACGGGCTCGCGCCGGCCGCCGACGACCCGGCGTTCCTGGAGCGCTGGCGGGCCGCCAAGCGCGCCAACAAGGCCGACCTCGCCAAGCAGGTCGAGAAGTCCACGGGCGTCGTCATCGACCCCGACGCGCTGTGCGACGTGATGATCAAGCGCTTCCACGAGTACAAACGGCAGCATTTGAAGCTCTTGCACGTGATCACGCTGTTCAACCGCATCCGCGAGAATCCGGACCTGGACCTCGTGCCCCGCACGGTGCTCTTCGGCGGCAAGGCGGCGCCCGGGTACCACTCGATGAAGCTGCTGATCCGGCTCGTCAACGCGGTCGCGGACGCGGTGAACACCGACCCGCTGGTGTCGCGGCACCTGAAGGTCGTGCTGCTGCCCGACTACAACGTCTCCCGCGCACAGGTGATCATCCCGGCCGCCGACCTGTCGGAGCAGATCTCCCTCGCCGGCAAGGAGGCCTCGGGCACGGGCAACATGAAGCTCGCCCTCAACGGCGCGGTGACGATCGGCACGCTCGACGGCGCGAACATCGAGATCCGCGACCGGGTCGGCGCGGAGAACTTCTTCCTGTTCGGCCTCGACGCGCACGAGGCGGCCGAGGCCCGCCGCGACTACCACCCGCGGGAGTACTACGAACGCGACCCGGAGCTGCGCGCCGCCGTCGACGCGATCGCCGGCGGCATGTTCGCCAAGGGCGACCGCGGCCTGTTCGGCCCGGTGGTCGACGCGATGCTCGGCCGCGACGAGTACCTGGCCCTGGCCGACTACCGCGCCTACCTCGAGTGCCAGGACCGGATCGAGCAGGCGTGGCGCGACCCGGACGGCTGGGCCCGCATGTCGGTGCTGAACGCGGCCCGGTGCGGCTTCTTCTCCTCCGACCGCACCGTGCGCGACTACTGCGACCTGATCTGGCGGGTGGAGCCGGTCCGCGTCCTAGATGGCGGCTAGGGCATCCACGATTCGCTTGGTGGCCCCGGCCAGCCCCCACCGCTCGGCGAGCTCGACGAGCCGGTCGGGGTCGGCCGGGGAGGTGGGCAGCTTCGTCGACAGCGGCGGGATCGGCACGGTGCGCGAGACGGCGACGACGTCGCGGGCGCTGGCCAGGTACTCCCGGCCGGCCTCCAGCTTGCCGCGCAGCCCCGGCGCGAAGCCCGACGCCGGGTCGTCGAGCGCGGCCAGGATGCCGTCGAGGCCGCCGTAGCGGTCAACGAGCCGGGCCGCGGTCTTCTCCCCGACGCCGGCGACGCCGGGCAGGCCGTCGCTGGGGTCGCCGCGCAGCGCCGCGAGGTCGGCGTAGCCGGCGGCGGGCACCCCGTACTTGGCGTGCAGGCCGGCGTTGTCGAGGACCTCGAGCTTGGCGACGCCGCGGCCGCAGTACAGCACCCGGATCGGTTTGCTGTCCTCGATGAGCTGGAAGAGGTCCCGGTCGCCGGTGGCCACCTCGACCGGCCCCGGCTCGCGGGCCGCCAGGGTGCCGATGACGTCGTCGGCCTCGAAGTCGTGCGCGCCCACGGCGGTGATGCCCAGCGCCGCGAGGAAGTCGAGGATCACGGGCACCTGGGCCTCGAGGGCCGCCGGGACCTCCTCGCCGCCGGCGGGGGTCAGCCGGTGCGCCTTGTACGACGGCAGCAGCGCGACCCGCCAGGCCGGGCGCCAGCTCTCGTCGAGGCAGCACACCATGCGGTCGGGTCCGCGGCCGCGGATCAGCGTGGAGAGCATGTCCAGGAAGCCGCGCACGGCGTTGACCGGGGTGCCGTCGGGGGCCTTCGCGGCGGCCTCGGGCACCCCGAAGTACGCACGGAAATAGAGGCTGGCGGAGTCGATCAGCAGCAACGGTCGGTCCACCCGGCCAGACTACTCACCGCAACACGTGGATGCGGGTCGTGGTGCCCGTGGCATCGGTGTGCCGCTGTACCAGATCCGCCAGGAAATGGACCATGACCAGCCCGCGGCCCCGGCCGGCCGGCGGGCGCAGGCGGCCGATCATCACGTCGGTGATGTGGCCGAAGTCGCGCACCTCGCACACCACCCGGTCGTCGTCGAACCAGGTGCGCAGCGTGCCGGAGCCGCCGCCGTGCTGGATGCTGTTGGTCGCCAGCTCGTTCACCGCGCTCTGCAGGTCGACGATGCGGTCCGGCGGCAGGTCGGCGTCCAGCCCCACCTCGGCGACCCGGCGCCGCACGTCGACGAGGCCGGCCAGCTCGAAGCGCATCGTGGTCGCGCCGGCCGGCGGCTCGGGCAGCGGCGTGTTGTAGGCCTCGGCGATGCCGTAGGGGTCGTAGGCGTCGCTGGGGAAGCGCCCGGTCTCGTTGGCCACGATCGGGTGGGTGGCGAAGGCGTCGCGGACGCGGCCGGGCTCCAGGCGGGACACGTCGTACGGGCACAGGATCGTCGCCTCGCGCCCGGCGAACGCGACGTTGACCATCGCCTCGTGCTGCACGCACGCCGGATACTCCGCCGGGGTGCGCGCGGGCCAGATCGGCTCGCCGATGATGCGGACCCGCCGGCCGGCGTGCTCATCCATGAACTTGCTCAGCACCCACGGGATGATCCGGCCCGGGTTGCGCCCGGCCTCGGTCAGGTCGATGAAGCACACGCTGTCGGCGAAGGCGCCCAGTCGCTCGCGCAGCATCGCGACGTTGGCCGGCGGCACGGCGACGGCGGTGGGCTCGTCGCAGGAGAAGCCTTCGTAGATGAACTTCATCGTGCCGGCGAGGAAGCTCGACGCGCCGTCGTACAGTAACGCCTCATGCACGAACGGGCCTGCGACCCGGTCGCTGGGCGTCGGCGCGGCAGCGAGGTTCATCGTCTCGATTCGGCGACAGCTTCGGGTTGGCCCTTTACTCAACCTAAGGCCGCATATTACGCCACTGTCCGCCTTCGAACACCTATCTCCGCTCCTGGGACACTCGGCTACCACGAAAAACCAAACGACCGTTAAGCTGGTGATGTGGAGCTGTACACATCCGACCGGCTGGCCGCCGCCCGCCGCGCCGCCGCCGAGGCCGGGCTCGACGCGCTGCTCATCGGGCCGAGCGCCGACCTGCGATACCTGACCGGATACGACGCGCACGCCCTGGAGCGGCTCACCCTGCTCGTGCTGCCCGCCGACGGCGACGCCACACTCATCGTCCCGCGCCTGGAGCGCCCCGCCGCCGAGGCCTCCCCGGCCGAGTCCGTCGGCGTGCGGCTCGTCGACCACGAGGACGGCACCGACCCCTACGGCATCGTCCAGGACCTCCTCGGCGACCGCGCCAAGACCGTCGGCCTCGGCGACCGCATGTGGGCCGAGCAGGTCCTCGCCCTGCGCGACGCGCTGCCCGACGCCGCACAGGCCCTCGCCGGCGCCGTGCTGCGCGGCCTGCGCCTGCGCAAGACCCCGGCCGAGGTCGAGGCGCTGCGCCGCGCCGGGCGCGCCATCGACGCCGTCCACGAGCGGATGGGTGAGTGGCTGCGGCCCGGGCGCACCGAGGCCGAGGTCGCCGCGGACATCGCCGCCGGCATCCGCGAGGCCGGCCACGCCACCGTCGAGTTCACGATCGTCGCCGCCGGGCCCAACGGCGCCAGCCCGCACCACGGCGTCTCCGACCGGGTGATCGTCGCGGGGGAGCCCGTCGTCGTCGACATCGGCGGCGCCATGCCCGACGGCTACTGCTCCGACTCGACGCGGGTGTACTGCGTCGGCGAGCCGCCGGCCGAGTTCGCCGCCTACTACGCGGTCCTGCACGAGGCCCAGCGGGCCGCCGTCGCTGCCGTGCGCCCCGGCGTGACCGCCGAGTCCGTCGACGCCGCCGCCCGCGACCTCATCGCCGGCGCCGGCTTCGGCCCGCAGTTCCTGCACCGCACCGGCCACGGCATCGGCCTGGACGGCCACGAGGACCCCTACATCGTGGCCGGCAACGCCACCGCGCTGGAGCCGGGCATGGCGTTCTCGATCGAGCCCGGCATCTACCTCGCCGGTCGCCATGGCGCCCGGATCGAGGACATCGTCGTGTGCACCGACGACGGCGTCGAGCGCCTCAACACCATCGACACGGAGCTGGTGATCCTATGACCGTGCAACGCCCGTTCCTGTCTGACGAAGGGCAGGCGTTGATCGGGCTGGTGCGCGAGATCGCGGACGGCGAGCTGGCGCCGAGGGTGGACGAGTTCGAGGCCGAGCGGCGCTTCCCGCGCGAGCTGTTCCGCCTGCTCGGCCGGGCCGGCCTGCTCGGCCTGCCCTACCCGGAGGAGCACGGCGGTGGCGGCGTGCCCTACGAGCTGTACCTGCAGGTCCTCGAGGAGATCGCGGCCCGCTGGCTGGCCGTCGCCGAGGGCGTCTCCGTGCACAGCCTGTCGTGCTACCCGCTGGCGGCCTACGGCTCCGAGCTGCAGCGCAAGAAGCACCTGCCGGACATGCTCGGCGGCGAGCTGCTCGGCGCCTACTGCCTGTCGGAGCCCCACAGCGGATCGGACGCCGCGGCGCTGAAGACCCGCGCGGAGGCCGGACCGGACGGTTTTGTCGTCCGCGGTACCAAGGCCTGGATCACCCACGCCGGCCGGGCCGACTTCTACAACGTCTTCGTGCGCACCGGCGGCCCCGGCGCGTCCGGCATCTCCTGCCTGCTGGTCGACGCCGCGACCCCCGGCCTGCTGCCGCAGCCCCCGGAGAAGACGATGGGCCTGCGCTCCTCGGTCGTCGCCCAGCTCGTCCTCGACGGCGCGGCCGTCGGCGCCGACCGGCTCATCGGCGAGGAGGGCGGCGGCTTCCGGATCGCGCTGAGCGCCCTGGACGGCGGCCGCCTCGGCATCGCCGCGTGCGCGGTCGGCCTCGCCCAGGCGGCCCTCGACTACGCGGCGGCCTACGCCAAGGAGCGCGAGCAGTTCGGCCGCCCGATCGCCGAGTTCCAGGGCGTCGGCTTCATGCTCGCCGACATGGCGACGCAGATCGCCGCGGCCCGCGCGTTGTACCTGGCCGCCGCCCGCCTGCGCGACGCCGGCCTGCCGCACAGCGCCGAGGCCGCGAAGGCGAAGCTCTTCTGCACCGACACCGCGATGCGCGTCACCACGGACGCGGTGCAGGTGCTCGGCGGCGCCGGTTACGTCTCGGACCACCCGGTCGAGCGGTACATGCGCGAGGCCAAGGTGCTGCAGATCTTCGAAGGGACGAACCAGATCCAGCGCCTGGTGATCTCCCGGTCTCTTTAGTCACTTGCCGTTCAGGTTATGGTTCGGACCGTGGAAGAGACCGATCGCGCGATCGTGGCGGCACTGGCCGTCGACGGCCGCCTGTCCTACACCGACCTGGCCGAGCGGGTCGGGCTGTCGGTGTCGGCGGTGCACCAGCGGGTGCGCCGCCTCGAGCAGCGCGGCGTCATCAAGGGCTACTCCGCCCGCGTCGACCACGACGCGCTCGGCCTCTCGCTGACCGCGTTCGTCGCGATCCGCCCCCTCGACCCGTCCCAGCCCGACGACGCCCCCGACCGCCTGGCGAAGCTCCCGCAGATCGAGTCCTGCTACTCGGTCGCGGGCGAGGACTTCTACATGCTGCTCGTGCGCGTGGAGAACCCCCTGGCGCTGGAGCGCCTGCTGCAGGAGATCCGCTCCGCGGCCAACGTCACCACACGCACCACGGTCGTGCTGTCCACGCCGTACGAGAACCGCCCTAACGCGCGGCAGCCTTGATCGCCTCTTCGACACGCCCGGTGTCGCTGAGGTCCGCCAGGGCCACATGCGCCCCGGCGCTCTGCAGCTCGGCCACCGTGTAGCGCCCGGTGGCCACCCCGACGACGCCGGCCCCACTGCTCAGCGCCGCCCCGACGTCCTCGGGCGTGTCCCCGACCAGCACGATCCGGTCGTAGTCACGCCCGAACCGGAGCCGCGCATTGGCCCGGGCGATCCCGACGAGCTCGGCCCTGATTTCGTGGCTCCACCCGTAGGCGCCCGCGTCAAGATCCAGATGCGCGGTCAACCCGAACGGCCCGAGCTTGACCTCGGCGATCCGCCGCACATTGCCGGTCAGCAGCGACTGGACCGTCCGCGCCTTGACCGCCGCGAGCGCCGCGGCCGCCCCCGGCAGCGCCCGCCCACGCTCCGGCAGCAGGTGCGCCAGCTCGTCGAGCGCCGCCTCGGCCCCTTCCCGCAGGTCCTCGAGGTGCCGCGCGGTGACCTCGACCCCGTTGAACCGCAGCATGTCGATCGCGATCGCCCGGTCGGTCCGCCCCGCCATCGGCGGCTGATGCCGCACCGGCACCCCGAATCGCCGCAGGAACGCCAGGTCGTACGCTTCCCGCCCCAGCCCGTCCACGTCGACCAGCGTGTGGTCCACGTCCCAGAGCACCAGAACCCCGTCCATCGCGTGCAGCGTAGCCGGAAACCGGCACAATACGAGGATGGGAGAGATCGTGGTCGTACGGCATGGCCAAACCGAGTGGAGCGCCGCGGGCCGGCACACCTCCACCACCGACCTGGACCTCACCCGCGAGGGCGAGTCCCGCGCACGGGCCCTGTCCCGCGCCTTGCGGAACCGCTCGTTCGTGGCCGTTGTGAGCAGCCCGAGGCGCCGCGCCCGCCGCACCGCCGAGCTGGCCGGCCTGACCGTGACCGACGTCGACAACGACGTCGCGGAGTGGGACTACGGCGCCTACGAGGGCCGCACCACCGCCGACATCCACGCCGAGGCCCCTGGCTGGGACCTGTGGCGCGAGGGCTGCCCCGGCGGCGAGACCCCGCAGCAGGTCGCTGACCGCCTGGACCGCGTCCTGGCCAAGCTCCGTCCGATGCTCGCCCTGGGCGACGTGGCGGTGGTGAGCCACGGCCACGCCTCCCGCTCGCTGGCCGCGCGATGGCTCGAGCAGCCGATCGCGTTCGGCGCCCACCTGACGCTGGGCACCGCCACGATCTCGGTGCTCGGCCACGAGCACGAAATCCCGTCGCTGCACCAGTGGAACGCCCCACCGTCGTAGCCACCACCTCACGCGCGTGGCGACGACCGCACGCGCGTCGCGACGACCACCGCATGCGCGGCGACGGCCGCGGCAGGTGCCTTGCGGCCACCGCCCTGGTCCGTCGCGCCACACACGCGTGCCTCGGCAGCCACCGCACGTGCATCGCGACCAACACGCGCACCATGCGCGCGCTTCGCGACTACCGCGCGCGCATGGCTGCGAGCGGGCGTCGAAGCCGTGAATCCTGGTGCCGAAGCCGCCGATACGTGGTCGCCTGGCCGGAGTTGGCGACACGGGTCCCGGCGGTGCCGGCTCCGCTCTTTGCTCTTTCACCGTACCCGACGCCACCTAACTGACCTTGGTGACGTTCGCGCAGAGTGATGGGACGATAGCAATCAGCTGTTACGTGAGGGTGATCCAGTAGCGGCGGGTGCGGCCGAGCCAGGTGTCGCGGATGTCCTCCAGGACGCCGCCGCAGTGTTCGATGACCCGTGCCGATGCCGGGTTGGACTCGTCGCAGGTCAGCAGGGCGCGGTCCAGGCCCGTTGCCGTGGCCTCGCGGATCACCTCGCGCAACGCCCACGTGGCCACGCCGCGGCCGCGGGACGACGGGCGGATGCCGTAGCCGATGTTGCCGCCGGCCTCGAGGAGCTTCGGGGTCAGGCGGTGGCGCAGCGAGATCGCGCCCAGGATGTCCTCGTCCTCGGCGATCCACCAGTACGTCGCGGGCACGCGGTCGTCGGGGTAGACGAAAGCGTTGCCGGGCTGGGCGTTGAGCCACGTGACCCACGCCGCGAAGCCCTCCGGTGAGTCGACGTCGTGCTCGGGGGAGAGGCCGCTGCCGTGCTGGGTGGCGCCGGCCCAGTCGTCGCGGGCGGCGAGCCAGGCCTTGTGGCGGTCCGCCGTAGGGGTGATCAACTGCGGCATACGGGGCACCGTACCTCCTTGCGGGGTGCGCGGGGTGACCGCCTCGGGTCGACGTGCATCACCGGCTGCTTCGGGCTCGGCAAGTTCGGGTGTGCGCGATCGCGTATCAGTGCGGCCGATGAAGTCGCGATAAATGCATTGTGCGATCGCTGCGGAATGCGTACTGTATTCATCAGCACCGGGGAACACCCGGGGCTCGAAGCCGGAGAGTTCGAGAGTGAAGGAGATGGCCATGAAGCGGCACGCCGAGCTTGGTCTCATCGCCGCTCTTGATTGTCGCGAAGGCTATGGTCGCCTTGACGGCGGTTACCTCCCTGGTCGGTGGAGCAGCTAGCACGCTCGCTAGCGACGCCTCCGCCGCCCACCCCACCGGGGACCGGGCGGTTTTTTCGTGCACCCTCCGATATTGGGTGCAAGCACGACATTGACAATTCAATAGTGGATGGCGTCTATTTTCGAGCAATTCTCAAGCCGTCGTAGCTCAGTGGAAGAGCAAGGCCCTGTCGAGGCCGAGGTCGCCGGTTCAAATCCGGTCGGCGGTGCGCAAGGAACTCACTCACGCGGTCGTAGCTCAGTCAGGTCAGAGCGTCGCCTCGCCATGGCGAAGGTCCCGGGTTCGAGTCCCGGCTGCCGCTCGTAGCACAACCACGCCCTCGTAGCCCAAAGGCAGAGGCACGACGTTGAGGACGTCGACGGTGCGCGTTCGACTCGCGCCGGGGGCACGCAAGACAGCGCACGACCACCTGGCGCGGTGGACGAATTTGGGAGAGTCGCCTGGTTTTCACCCAGGACATGTGCGGGTTCGAGTCCCGTCCGCGCTACGCACCACAGCAAGACCAGCACGCCAGCAAGACCCGGAAGCAGGGTGGAGGAGCTCGGTCGTCCTCGCCGGCCTCATAAGCCGGAGATCGCGGTGTTCAAATCCCGCCCCTGCGACGCTGTTGCCATCACCGAGCCGGCCGGTCAACGGGGGCCGACCGGCTCAACCACGCGGGCGCGTCGACGTCGGAGAGTCGAGGTTGGCTGTAAACCAGCTGCTCAGCGCTGAGGGGGTTCGAATCCCTCCGCCCGCACGTCAAGCCTTCGTAGCTCAGCGGAATAGAGCATCAGGTTCCGAACCTGAAGGCCGCTGGTTCGAGTCCAGCCGGAGGCGCGCACCAGCACGGCCATATGCCCGAGTGGTCCAGGGAGTCGCCTGCAAAGCGACACACGCCGGTTCGATTCCGGCTGTGGCCTCAAGCCCGGCGCCGCCATCCACTATGGACGGTGAGCCGGACGGGGGACAATCGCACCATGGACGCTGCCGAACCGCCCGTGTGGCTGCTCGATGTCGACGGCGTCATCAACGTGCGGCGCCCGCGCTGGAGCGCCGCACCGCACAAGGGCGTCGCCGTCGCCGAGGGGGTCGGCTGGCCGTTGCGGTGGGCGCCCGCCCTCGTCGCGCGGATCCGGCGGCTGCACCGCGACGGCGTCGTCGAGGCCCGGTGGTGCTCCACCTGGTGTGCCTGGCCGACCGAGATCGAGCGCGCCCTGCGGATGCCGCCCCTGCCCCGCGCGTTCGGCGACGTGCCCGACTTCTCCGTCGCCAAGCTCGCCGCCGCCCGCGCCGTGCTCCTCGGCGGGCGGCGGCTCGTCTGGACCGACGACGTCGTGGTGCCCGAGCCCGGCCCGCTGCGCGACGAGTTCACCGCCGGCGGCCGCGCCCTGCTGATCCGCCCCGACCCGCGCCACGGCCTGACCCCCTCCCACATGGACGAGATCGAGCGTTGGGCGCGCCTCACGGGTACAGCGTGACCCGGTAGTCCGTCGCGATCGACTGCAGCTGCGTGCGGTCGACCGGTTCGGACGAGCCCTCGAACTCGAACCCCACCGTCACCGTCGAGCCGTCCCGGTTGTCCACGGCCACGATCGTGCGCACCAGGCCCGGCGCCTCGCCCGTGATGACGGTCGTGAGGACGGGCGCGCCCTGCGGCCCGGACCCCCATCGGCACGACACGTGCGGCCCGTACCCGGCCGGATCGCCCGGCGACGGCGGCGTCGCCGTCGGCGTGCAGGTCGTGTCCGCGTAGCGCCGCATCAGGCTCACCGACAGCGTGCCATGGCCCTTCGCGGTGCGGACTGTCTGCTCGGTCTCGTAGAACGACGAGCCGGCGATCGAGCCCGCCCGGTCGATCACGAGCGGCTGCTCCTTGCGCTCCACCACGAACGGCCCGTCGAGGCGCACGCCGGGAATCGCGCCCTGCACCGCCGCGTCGATCGCGGCCGCCAGCCGCTGCCGCGCGTGCTCCGTGGCCTCCGTCGGCTCCACACCGAGCGGTGTGCGCGTCGGGCGCGCCCCCGCCGTGCCCGGCCCGGAGCCGCTCGGCGCGACGGCGGCGCCGCTCGGCCGCCCCGGTGACGGGGCGGGGCCGGGGGAGGCCAGGGCGGTCGCGCCGACGACGAGCAGCACGGCCGCCGCCGCACCCGCGCCCCCGCCGGCCAGGCGCCGGGCCAGCGTCCGGCGGCGATAGCCCGCGATCAGCTCGTCGACGGTGTGCTTCGCCGCGGGCTCCGGCCCGATCGTTTCCTCGAACATCGTTCGGTACGTCATGACTCCCGCCTCCCCGCCGGATGCTGCACGGACGCCATGGCGCGCAGCGTCTCCAGGCCGCGCGCCGTCTGGCTCTTCACGGTTCCGATCGAGATGCCCAGCGCCTCGGCGGTGTCCTCGACGGACAGGTCGCAGTAGAAGCGCAGCACCAGCACGGCCCGGCGGCGCGGGCCGAGCTGGGCCAGGTATGCGTCCAGGGTCAGCCGGTCCACCGTCCCCGCGTCGGCGGCGGCGCTGACCGGATGTTCGTAGTCGGCGTCGAAGTCCGCGGGCCGCTCGCGCCGCCATGGTCTTCGCCGCTCGTCGAGCAGGGCGCGCACGAGCATCGTGCTGACGTACGCGTCCAGGTTGACGATCGCCGATCGCCGCGGCCACTGCCGGTACAGCCGGCCGAGCATGGTGGCGACGACGTCCTCGGCCAGGTCCCAGTCGCGGCACAGCAGGTAGGCGGTGCGCCGCCAGCCCGCCATGCGCACGGTCGCGAAGTCGCGGAACTCCGCCTCGTCCGATGCCTTCAACGCGCCTCCCCGGTTCCCTGGCAGAGAAGACGGAGCGCTGGGCCCGGCGGGTTGCCGGTACGGTGAGACGGACCACTTTGGCGCATCGACGTTTTGCCCGTGAACGTTCTGCGTGGAATATTATCTGCATGACCGACTATGGCCACGAGCTGAGCTTCGGGACCTTCCTGCCGCCCGACGCCGCCGGTGCAGCCGAGACGCTGCGGCTCGCCGTGCGCACCGAGGAGCTCGGGCTGGACCTGGCCAGCGTCCAGGACCACCCCTACCAGGCGCGCTTCCTCGACGCCTGGACCCTGCTGTCGGTGATCGCCGCTCAGACCGAGCGCATCTCCGTCTTCCCCAACGTCGCCAACCTGCCGCTGCGCCCGCCCGCGGTGCTCGCGCGGGCCGCGGCCAGCCTGGACCTGCTCACCGGGGGCCGGGTCGAGCTCGGTCTCGGCGCCGGCGCCTTCTGGGACGCGATCGCCGGCATGGGCGGGCCGCGCCGGGGCGCCGCCGAGTCGTTGCGCGCCCTGGAGGAGGCGATCGCCGTCATGCGCGCGCTGTGGAGCGACGAGCGCTCGGCGCGCGTCGAGGGGGAGCACTACCGGCTGCAGGGTGCGCACCCCGGGCCCGGCGCCGCGCACGACATCGGGATCTGGGTCGGCGGCTACAAGCCGCGCATGCTGTCGCTGATCGGGCGGCTGGCCGACGGGTGGCTGCCCAGCGCGCCGTACCTGCCGCCGGACCAGCTCGCCGAGGCCAACCGGCGCATCGACGAGGCCGCCGAGGCCGCGGGCCGGCGCCCCGAGGACGTGCGGCGGCTGTACAACATCGTGGGCTCGTTCCGCGGCGACGGCCGGGAGTTCCTGCAGGGCCCGCCGAAGGTGTGGGTCGAGCAGCTCGCCGAGCTGGCCGTGACCGAGGGCATGAGCGCCTTCGTCCTGATGGTCTCGCCGGGCGCCGACTCGGATCTGGAGCGCTTCGCGTTGGAGGTCGCGCCGGCGGTACGCGAGCTGGTGGCCGCCGAGCGCACGCACCCGTCGGGAGGCGACCCCGCGCTCGCGCTGGATACCGATAAAGGCGATAAATCGGAAATGTCCGGCGTGCCGGACATTTCCGAAGACGAACGCGAAGACCAGCGCGACGGCGCTGGGAACGGGCGGGCCGTGCGGGTGCTCAACGAGACCCTGGCCACGCCGACGCCCGACGACGGGGTCCGGCTGTCGCAGACGCGGCTGTGGGACGAGTCGGAGCGGCCGGCGGGACCCGACAGCGACCTCAGCGTCAGGTACAGCGCCCGGCAGAAGGCGTCGGGGCAGCATCTCGTCGACGTGCACAACCACCTGCGGGAAGAGCTGGCGCAGGTGCGGGACCTCGTCGAGCAGGTCGCGGCCGGAGCCCTGGACCTGGGGCGGGCGCGGTCGATGATCAACACGATGGCGATGCGGCAGAACAACTGGACGCTCGGGACCTACTGCGAGAGCTACTGCCGGGTCGTCACCACGCACCACACGATCGAGGACGTCAGCCTGTTCCCGCGCCTGCGGGCGGCCGACCCCCGGCTCGTGCCGGTCGTCGACCGCCTGGAGGCGGAGCACCACGTCATCGCCGAGGTCCTCGAGCGGGTCGACGCGGCCCTCGTCGCGATGGTGTCCGACCCGGACGGCATCACGGCGGTGCGGGGAGCGGTCGACCTGCTCACCGACACGCTCCTGTCGCACCTGTCGTACGAGGAGCGCGAGCTGGTCGAGCCGCTCAGCCGCTACAACGTGATGTGACTACAAGGTGATGTGCAGCGTGTCGAGCGTGACGTCCCACAGGCGGGATGCCGCAGACGGGTCGAGCGCGTAGGCCGCGACGCCGGTGCGGGTGCCGGGCTGGTTGGGCGCGGCCTCGTTGCAGTCGTCGTAGTACCTGCCGCCGACGCCCTCGGCGGTCGGTGACGCGGCCAGCAGCACCGAGGTCGCGGCGCCCTGCTGCGGCGTCTTCCACGCGATCTCCTTGCCGCCGTTGGCCTCCTGGACCGACCGCACGAGCGCGTCGATGTCGACGTGGCGCTGCAGGTTGGTCCGGATGCCGCCGGGGTGGAGGGCGTTGACCCGGATGCCGTCGCCGGACCACCGCCGGTCGGCCTCGACGGCGAAGAGGACGTTCGCCGTCTTCGACTGGCCGTAGGCGAGCCACGGGTCGTACTCGCGGACGTCGAAGTGGATGTCGTCGAACACGACGGGCGAGCGCAGGTGGGCCGAGGAGCTCACCGCGACGACCCGGGCGCCGTTGGCGGCCCGCAGTGCCGGCAGCAGGCCGGCGGCGAGGGCGAAGTGGCCGAGGTGGTTGGTGGCGAACTGCATCTCCCAGCCCTGCGGCGTGCGGGCGAGGGGCGAGGCCATGACGCCCGCGTTGTTGACGAGGATGTGCAGCGGGCCCTCCCACGCGCCGGCGAAGGCGCGCACGGAGTCCTGGTCGGCGAGGTCCAGCCGGCCGACGTGGATCTGCTTGTTGCCGGTGTCGGCGACGAGGTCGGCGGCGGTGCGCTCGCCGGCCTCGGTGTTGCGCACGGCGATGGTGACCTCGGCGCCGGCGGCGGCGAGAGCGCGCGCGGTCTCGATGCCGATGCCGGACGCGCCACCGGTGACGACGGCGCGCTTGCCGGTGAGGTCGACGCCGTCGAGGACCTCGGCGGCGGTGGTCTCGAATCCGAACGACATGGTCAGGCTCCGATCAGAACGTAGGAGAGGTCCCAGAGGCGGGCGGCCGCGTCGGGGTCGAGGGCGTGTGCGCTGACGCCGGTCATGCCGGCGGTGTGCGGGCGCGCCTCGTTGCAGTCCTCGTAGTACTTGCCGCCGATGCCGTCGACGGCCGGCGAGGCGGCCAGCAGCACCGAGGTGGCGGCGCCCTGCTGCGGGGTCTTCATCCGCCGCGGTTCGCCGGCGCGGGTCTCGCGGGCCAGCCGCTCCAGCTCCGCCGGGTCGACGTGGCGCTGCAGGTTGGTGCGGATCGAGCCCGGGTGCAGGGCGTTGACCCGGATGCCGTCGCCGGACCACCGCCGGTCGGCCTCGACGGCGAAGAGGATGTTGGCCGTCTTGGACTGGCCGTAGGCGCGCCACGGCTCGTACTCGCGCCGCTCGAAGTGGATGTCGTCGAACACGACGGGGGAGAAGTGGTGCGCGCTGGAGCTCACCGCGACGACCCGGGCGCCCTGCGCGGCCCGCAGCGCCGGCAGCAGCCCGGTGGTCAGGGCGAAGTGCCCGAGATGGTTGGTGGCGAACTGCAGCTCCCAGCCCTGCGGCGTGCGCCGCAGGTCCGGCAGCGCCATGACGCCGGCGTTGTTGACCAGGATGTGCAGCGGCCCGTCCCATCCGGCGGCGAAGGCGCGCACGGAGTCCTGCTCGGACAGGTCCAGCGGGGCCACGGACACCTGCTTGTTGCCGGTGTCGGCGATGAGGTCGGCGGCGACGCGCTCGCCGGCCTCGGTGTTGCGCACGGCGATGGTCACCTCGGCGCCAGCCGAGGCGAACACGCGGGCGGTCTCGATGCCGATGCCGGACGCACCACCCGTGACGATCGCCCGCTTGCCGGTGAGGTCGACGCCGGACAGGACCTCGGCGGCGGTGGTTTCGAAGCCAAAAGACATGATCACTCCTTGGTGGGCACCAGCGGTACCATATGAAACGGAGGCGCCTCCAGATGCCTCAACCGTAACCGGAGGGTCCTCCGCTTGCCCCTGTTTGGAGTGTGACGTGAACCACCCGCGACCCATGCGGGCCGACGCGCGGCGCAACCGCGAACGCCTGCTCGAGGCGGCGCTGAAGGCCTTCTCGACCGAGGCGGACGCCGACGTGACCCTGGAGCGGGTGGCGCGCGACGCCGGCGTCGGCATCGGCACCCTCTACCGGCACTTCCCCACGCGGGAGGCATTGGTCGAGGAGGTGTACCGCACGGAGCTCACGCGGCTGTGCGAGTCGGCACCGCGCCTGAGCGCCCAGCTGCCCCCCGTGGAGGCACTGCGCGCCTGGATGGAGGCGTTCATCGACTACCTGGCGACCAAGCGCGGCCTGGCCGAGGCCCTGCGCGCGGTCATCGCGGCCGGCGGGCGCCCGTTCGCGCACAGCCGCGAGCTGCTGCTCGGCGCGCTCGGCGGCCTGCTGCGGGCGGGGGAGGCGGACGGGCTGCGCACCGACGCGGAGCCGGAGGACGTCCTCGTCGCCCTCAACGGCATCTCCCTCGCCGCGGGCGAGCCGGCGCAGCGCGAGCAGGCCGGGCGGCTGCTCGACCTGATCGTCGACGGGCTGCGGGCGCGGGCCTAGCGCCTAGTCGCGGTCGCCCTTCTCGCGCTGCAGCGCGAGCTCCAGCGCCAGGACCGCGCACAGGATGAGCAGGTGGTTCTCGCCCTCGGCGATGTTCACCGCGTAGCTGTCGCGGATGCTCAGCCACCGCTTCGACACCGCCGCCACCTCGCGGCCGCCGCGCTCGACCGTGAACTCGTGGTCGAAGAGGTTCCCGGACATTTCCAGGTCGTCCGGGCCCGGCACGTCGATGGTGAACTTGTCGCGGAACGGCGTGAACAGCTTCTTGGTGACCTCCGCGGCTTCCTCGCCGCCGATCTCAATGCGGTACGTCGGGCGAAGCGAGACGAGCTTGCGCCACACCGAGGCCACCTCGTGCCCGGACGGGTCCTCGATCACGAGCCGGTCCCGCAGGCTCAGCACCTTCCCGTCGACGTGCAGCACCTTGCGCCCGTGGTCGTCCACGACGTCGAAGTCGTCGCCGAGGTCGAAGAAGCGCTCCTTGATGACATACATGCATCGATTGTCGGCCCGCGGCACCACTCACGCCCGCCGGGCGAGCGCCAGGCTGGTCCGCAGGTCCAGGACGGTCCCGCCGCCGAGGTCGTCGAGGGTGCGGGCCTGCTCGTGGTCGTAGATCTGGGCCACCTCGCCCAACCGCGTTGCGTCCACGTCCGTCACGATCTCATGGCCGTGAGTAAGTGGCGCGCCGGTGGTAGGAAGGCGCGGTGCAGATCGCTCGCGTTCCCGGGCCCGCGGTGCGCGGCGTCGTGCTCGGGTACCGCGGGTTCCGCCTGCCGCCGATCGCGACCCGCCGCCGCCTGATCCTGCCCGACGCCATCGCGAAGGTGATGATCGGCCTGGCCGAGCCGGTCCGGGTGCTGCCCGCCGTCGGCGACGGCGCCGCGATGGCGGCCGCGTCGCTGGTCAACCCGCTGCGCGCCACCGCCAGCGTCGGCGAGCACACCGGGCGCATCGAGGGCATCACGGTGCTGTTCGATCCCCTCTCGGCGTACCGCGTCTTCGGCCCGGTCCTCGGCGAGCTCGGCCAGGCTCCGACCGCCCTCGACGACCTGCTGCCCGGCGCCGCCGAGCTCGTCGAGCGCCTCGCCGGGCACCCGCCGGCGCGCGCCGGCTGGGCCGCCCGCTTCCGGCTGCTCGACGACGCGTTCGCCGCCCGCCTCGGCCGCTACGCGGTCGCGCCGGAGGTCGCCGCCGCCTGGTCGCTGCTGCGCGCCCGCGCCGGCCGGGTCGCCACCCGCGACCTCGCGGCCGAGACCGGCTGGAGCGTGCGCCGGCTGCAGCGGCGCTTCGCCGCGCACACGGGCCTGGCTCCGCGGGCCGTCGCCGCCGTGCTCCGGCTGCAGCGCTCCCTGCGGCTGCACGCCGACGGCGCGTCGTGGACCCGGGCCGCCGCCGAGGCCGGCTTCTACGACCAGCCGCAGTTCAACCGGGCGTTCCGGGCCATGGTCGGCCGCACGCCGCGGCAGTTCGAGGCGCAGCGCCGCCGCAGCGACCCGGGCGACGCCGCGGACTTCGTGCCCGGCCAGGTCACCAGCACGCTGCTGTCGCATTAGTACAAGCCCTGGCCGGTCGTACCGGCGCAGAATGGCCGTTCCGCGAACTGCACACGGCGGCCCGGGGGACGGGGGGTGGGCGGGCTGCGGCGGCGACCGCCGCCCGCCCCTGAACCCGCTACCGTGTGCGCCGTGAACGTCGATGAGTTCTGGGCGCTCGTGGAACGCTCCGCGACCGCCGGCCCGTCGCGGGACGCGCGGGAGGACTTCCTGACGCGGCGGCTCACGCGCGCACCCCGCGCCGAGCTGCTCGACTGGGTGCAGCGGCTGGCCGCGACCCGGGAGCCGGCCAACACGTACCGGCTGTGGCGCGCCGCCGAGATCATCATGTACGGCTGGTGCAGTACCGACTCGTTCCACTACTTCCAGATGTGGCTCGTCGGCCTGGGCCGCGCGGCCTACGACGCCGCGATCGCCGACCCCGACTCCCTCGCCGGCGTGCCGGCGGTCCAGCGCCTGGCGGGCCTGGCGTGGGACGACTGGGAGGACGCCGACTTCCCGGAGTGGGAGACCCTCGAGTACGTCGCCGTCGACATCGGCGAGGACCGCGAGGACGTCGCCGACGACGCGCGCACCGTGCTGGAGGACGAGCGCGGCGTGCGGGTGCGCTACGACCCGAGCCCCGACGACCTCGAGTGGCGCGATCTCGAGACCGCCGACCTGGCCGGCCGTTACCCGCGCCTGTGGGCGCTCTTCGGCGCCGGTTGGCGCGGATAACGGCCCGCCCGGCTCAGAAGGCGGCGATGGCCACGGCCGTGTAGGTCGTGTCCGCGGCCGGCGGGGTGGTGAAGCGGGCGTTGGGCAGGTACAGCCGGTGCCCGAACTGCGCGATCGTCGTCGGCACGTCGAAGCGCGGGTCGGTGCGCTGCGCCCGGACCGTGCCGGCCGAGCCGTCGCGGGACAGCTGCACCGCGACGACGGTGTTGTCGCGGTTCTGCACGACGTAGAGCGTGCGGCCGGACAGCCACAGCCCGTCGCCGTTGACGAACGTGCGATCGCCGGTGTCCACCCGCTTCGCCACGCCGGTGCGCGGGTCGATGCGCAGCAGCAGGCCGGTGTTGGACTGCACCGCGATCAGCGCCCGGCCGTCGGGCGTTGCGGCGATGCCGTTGAGGTTGGTCGCGCCCGGGGTGAGCACGAAGTCGCCGCTGAGCGGCAGGGTGGTGAACGTCGCCGGGAGCTCGCCGTGGCGGCCGGCGGCGACCTTGTACAGCACCGCCCGCCGCGAGTCGGTGAAGTACGCGGCGCCGTCCAGGAGTACCACATCGTTGACGAACGTCGTCTCGGTCGTGAACTTGTAGGAGGCGAGAATCGCACCGGTGCGGGTGTCCACGACCCGGGCGTCGCCGCCGCCCCCGCCGGCGACGAACAGCCGGCCGTGGGCGTCGACCTTCATGCCCAGCGAGGCGCTCCCGACCGGCGGGCTGAGCTGCGTCGCGGCGCCGCTCACCAGGTTGATGCGGACGATGCGCCCGTCGGCACGGGAGCCGAAGTAGGCGAAGGGCCCCCGGCCGATCGCGATCCCTTCGGGCTGGAAGCCGTCGGGCAGGCGCAGGGTGATGGGCAGCGGGCGGTCCGCGCCCGATGCGTCGGCTGCCGCCGGTGTGGCCAGCAGCGTGGCCGTGATCGCGGCGGCGAGGGTCAGCACGACTGTCACGCGTCGATGTACGGTCATGTCTTTGCCTACCCCCGTGGCGCGCGGGCGGTTCAGGCCGCAGGATCGCACCCGGGCGGGCATCGAGATGAGCGCATGCCCGCCCGGGTGGGTAACGCCGTTTACAGGAAGCGATATGCGGTGCCGCCGCGCACCGGCGCGACGCGCACGCCGGCCGACGGGTTGGCCGCCTCGACCATCTTGCCGTTGCCGATGTAGATGGCCACGTGCCCCGACGTGTGGATGACGTCGCCGGGCATCCACTGCCCGGACGGGACCTTCCGGCCGCGGGCCGCGATCTGCTCGCTCTGGTGCGGCAGCTTGATGCCGACCTTGGCGTAGGCGGCCATCACGAGGCCGCTGCAGTCGTAGGTGTTCGGGCCGGCGGTCGCGTACACGTAGCGCTTGCCGACCTGGGCCATGGCGAAGGACACCACGGTGCCGGCCGCCCCCGACGGGGGAGCGACGTTGGTCGTGGTCTTGGTCGTCGAGCCGCCCGACTTCGAGCTCTTGCTCGATGTGCTCGTCGTCTTCGACGCGGTCGGCGGCGGGGCGGGCGCCGGCGGGACCGCTGCCTCGGGCCGGGACCTCGCCGCGACGCTCTGGTGCTCGCGGTACGCCCGGTCGGCGCGTTCGTAGGCGGTGAGCAGGGCCTCCTGCTCGTCGAGGGTCAGGGCCGGCGAGCCGTACTCGGCGTTCACGGCCGGCGCCTTGGGTTGCGGGCCGGCTACGGCCGCGGAGGGGCCGAGCCAGACGGTGTACAGGGCAAGGGCTGCGGTGCCTGCTGCGATGCGGTGCCGGGCTTGTACGTGCGGCGGACGCGGCAGCGGCTGGCGAGCGTTCAGTTCGGCTCCACGGTCGGCCCGGTGCACTCTCGCGTGTCTCGGGTGGAGCGCCCGGTGGTGGCGGCGCTGGCCCGAAGTACCGGGCAAAACGGATAGATCTGGCGTGCGACCCCAACTGGGGGCCGTCGGCGACGCTAAGCGAGTAACGCGGCGCTCGCGGACGGTGGTGACATTCCTCACCACCTATCTCACCCACTGATGGGCGCTTATCGTCCGTTATGTCCGGCCGACCGGGCCAACCTTTTCCGGCCGTTAGGACGTCTCGGGAGCGCCTATTCCGGCCGGGCATTTCGATCGCTTTTGCCGCTTCTGCGGCGTTCACGGTTTTTGCGGTACGGCGGGCCACGGACTCCTCCTACTGTGCTGGGTCGATGACACTGTGTCATCGGTATGATCCACAGTTTGGTGGCGTCCTGTACGGTGGAGGAACCGGTGCGCCCCGCCGACGAAGCCCGTGATCGCCTACTCTTGGGCGCATGCCGGCCGAGGTGGTGGGAGCGGCCGAGTCCGACGACGGCCGCTACGTCACGGCCCACGCACACGGCCGCGTGCCCGTGTGGTCCGCCCCCGGCAGGCTGGAGTCCGACTTCGCCGCGCCGCTGGCCGCCCACGACCCGCCCGCGATCCCCGGCCGGCTGATCGCGTTCGTGCGGCCCGCCGGCGCGGACCCGCAGATCGTGGTCGGCGCATGGCTGGGCGGCGTCGCCGGGCACGCGCTCGACGGGGCGGTCCTGTGGCACCGCAAGGACCTCCGCCACGTCGAGCCCGTCGCCGCGCTGCCGGTCGGCGACGGGCGCGTCCTGGCGGGCGTCGTGACCGCGCGCGGCCCGGGGCTCGTGCTCGGCCCGACCGGGGGCACCCGCCACACGATCCGCGGCGCGCGCTTCCTCGCCGGCGGCCCGGACGGCGCCGTGGTGACGCAGGAGCGCGAGACGGTGGCGCTGCGGCCGGCCGCGGACCGCCCGCCCGCCTGGCGCGTCGAGCTCGGGACGTTCGCGCTGCTCGACGCCGTGGTGGGCGAGCAGACCCTGCTGTGCGGCGCCGACGGGCGGCTGCGGCTGGTCGGGGCGGACGGCGCCGAGCGCTGGCGGACCTCGGCGCGGGCGACCGGGCGCATTACGCGAATCCGGATATGTCGGGAAGATGCCGGCTGGCTGTGCCTCACGCAAGGCGGGCGGGTGCAGCACGCCGATGCGGAAGGCGTGCTGCGGCCGGTCGGCGCCGTGCCGTGGGACACGATCGGGTTCGTCGGGCCCGAGCACGTCATCGGGCCGGACGGCGCGCTCACCCGGGTCCGCGGCGCCGATTGAGGGGAACTACGCCTCCGGGTCCAGGCGCATCGGCTCCGGGGCGAAGTCGGCCACCGGCGCCGAATGTGACGGCGCGGGGCGGTCCGATCCCGCGGTGTGCGAGTGCACCTTCGGCCCCGCCGGGCCGCGGCGCGAGATGACCGGGAAGGGGACCAGGCGGACCGGGGGCGGCGGCGCGGTGAAGCGGCCGGTGCCCCAGCGCACCCACAGGGCGACCCGCCCGGCCGCGGCCTCCGCGGCGAGCTTGTCCAGGGTGCGGCGGCGGTCCGCGTGGTCGACCTCGACGACGACCGGTGCGGCGCCCGGCCGCGCGATGCCCACGTCGACGACGGAGAACTGCCGCTCGTACGGCGGCGGCAGCGGCACCACGCTCGCCGCGCGGCGGTAGGCGCGCCAGCCCGACGCGACGGCCCAGTCGACGACGGAGGCGATGAGCAGCTCGGTGACGTCGTCGGTGGCGCGGTCGGCGAACGCGAGCCGGGACAGGTGCGCGCCGAGTGCCGCCGCGACCGCCTCGTCGTCCATGGCCAGCAACCCTAGACTGCGCTGGTGAGCTCCGCGCTGCCGGCCGTGACCGGGCTGCGGCGCGCGTACGCGCGGCACACGCGCCGCGCCGGCGGGGACTGGCACGCGCGGGTCAGCGTCGCGGGTGAGGTCGCCGTCCGCGATGACGACGAGCGGGTGATCAAGGGGTACAGCATCCAGAAGCTCGCGGTGGCCGTGGCCCTGCTCGACAAGGCCGACCGCGGCGAGCTCGGCCTCGGGCGCCGGGTGCGCCTCGAGGCGTCCGACGTCCTGGGCGGCAGCGGGCTGTACCACCTGCAGCCCGTCTGGGGCGACGAGCTCACCGCCGCCGGGGTCGTCACGGCACTGCTGCTCGTGTCGGACAACACTGCGGTGCGGCTGTGCGGGCGGCTCGTGCCGGCGGCCGAGATCAACGAGATCCTCGCCGCGAAAGGGTTCGTGCGCACCCGCGTGGTTCCCGTGGACGACCCGGCGCGATTCATGCTCGGCGACACCACCGCGGCCGAGACGCACGATCTGCTCGCCCGGCTGGCGGCGGGGACGCTGCTCGGACCGGACACGAGCGCGTTCATGCTGCGCGTGCTGCGCGCCGCCGCCGGCTACCACGACGGGGTCCGCCGCGACATGTCCTGCGCGCAGCGCTCCCGCGTGGCGACGAAGCACGGCGCCGATCACGAGGGCGGGCGGGCGGCCCGGCACGAGGCGGGGATCGTGTTCACCCCCGACGGCACCCCCGCGGTCGTGTACAGCCTGTTCGCCGACGGGCTCGGCGACGCCGCGGACTACGGGCCGACCCACCCCGCCGTGCGGGCGCACGCCGCGCTCGGGCGGGCGATGCTCAAATGTTGCTAGGTTCGATCCATGATGCAGCGGTACCGCGAGCAGACGCGCTTCAGCGACCCGGGCACGCTCGGCCACCTGCTCGACGATCTCCCCGACGACGTGCCGGCGCTGCTGTCGGCGGTGCGCAACGTCGTGGTGCACTACCGCGCCGCCGGCATCGAGTTCACCGGCGACCGCCTGGCCGAGATCGACACGCGCTGGCTGCACAAGATGCTCGAGCTGGACCAGGGCCGCTTCCCGGCGCCGCTGACCGAGCCGCGGCCCGAGCGTGAGCGCCTCGTCGGCTGCTGCCGCGACTTCACGCTGCTCACCATCGCGGCGCTGCGCCGCCGCGGCGTGCCGGCCCGCAGCCGGGTCGGGTTCGCGCCGTACTTCGCCGAGGACTTCAACTACGACCACGTCGTCGCCGAGTACTGGAACGGCCGGCGCTGGGTGCTCGCCGACGCGCAGCTGGACCCCGAGCGGTATCCGTTCGACACCACCGACCTGCCGCAGTTCATCACCGCCGCGCAGGCGTGGATGTCGCACCGCCGGGGACTGATCGACGCCGAGAACTACGGCGTCGACCCCTACCTGCCCTTCCGCGGCCACCAGTTCCTGCTCGACTACGTGCTGCTCGAGGTCGCGCACCGCAACGGCGACGAGGTCCTGCTGTGGGACCAGTGGGGCGCGATCACCGACCGCACCGCCGACGAACTGGCCGAGCTGCTGCTGTCGGCCGACCGCGGCGACATCGACGCCGAGCGGACGCTCACGAAGCGGTACGAGACGGATCCGGCCCTGCACCTCGACGGCCGGGTGCACTGCATGTCGCCGAGCGGCTTCGACGGCTGGGTCGCCGTCTGAGGCTCAGGGGCGCAGCAGCTCCGAGACGGTCCGCAGCACCTCGGGCAGCATGGCGATGCTCGGCTGCGCCGGGTTGCGGAAGCTGAGCTCCCCGTCGCACACGGTCACCCCGTCCTCGCCCGCGTGCCAGTGCTCGGGCTCGAACAGCGCGTGCTCCTCGACGAGCATCCGGGCGAGCTCCTCGGCGTCGCCGGTCACCCCGAGGGCGCGCAGGGCCACAGCAAGCTCGGCGACGGCGCCCTCGCCAGCGGCGTCGTCGGCCATCATCGGCGCGAGCAGCACGAGGATCTGCGCCGCACGCACCGGGTCGGCCGCGCGCCCGGCGACGGCGCGCAGCTCCGGCCACGAGATGCCGGGCCCGAACTGGTGCCCGTCGAGGACGGCCAGGGTGATCGCCTTGGCGCCGCCGGCCGGCAGGAGGAGGTAGTCGACGCCGGCGTCGTCCTCGTAGTTGCGCCACACCACGGCGATCCGCGCGCCGTCGCGCAGCGGCACCTGGAGCACCGGCCACGCCTCGCAGGAGCGGATCTCGGCGTCGGCCGAGGAGACCTCGTCGGGGTCGAGGCCGAAAAAGTCCGTCAGCTCGTCGAGGCCGAGGTCGGCGGCCTGCAGCAGGTGTACCGCGAAATAGCCCGGCCGCCGCAACAGCGCTTCGCCGTCGTAGCAGAGGTCTTCGTCGTCGTACCCGGGAAGCTCCATGCGGCCAGGTTAGACGGCCGTTCGTCCATCGCAGTTGGGGTTACTCGGTGTAGTCCTCCAGCCAGCGGCGCGCGCGGCGAAGGTTCTCCAGGACCTCGGGGCGCTGGTCGGGGTCGGTCACCTCGATGAGCTGGTCCAGATCGGCGAGGACGCCGGCCGCGTCGGGCGAGTGCGCCACCCGCTCGAGGTCGCGGCGCATGAACCGGGCCAGGTACGCCCGCGACACCGCGACCATGACCAGCATGGCCACGGTGGAGGCGATGACCAGGCCCGCCAGGCCGCGCCCGGTGACGAGCAGGGTGGCGAAGAGCGCGACGATGTAGGCGCCGGTGGCGTAGTAGCCGCGGCGCTCGGTGCCGGCGCCGTAGGCGCGTTCCGGCAGGTCCGGCCCGGCGACCGCGGCCCGGTCCATGAACGCCGAGGCGCTGGCGAGGCCGTGGATGCGCTCGTCGAGCCGCTCGGCCGGCCCGGCCTGGGTCCAGCGCGCCTGCTGCAGGTCGCGCAGCGCGCCCAGCAGATCCCGGTAGACGTCGTCCACCCGCCGGGTCAGCTCGGCGTCAGCCAACGGCGTCGCGGTCATCGCGTCCCTCCCGTTGCGGCAGCTGTGGGAGGAACCGCTGCGCGGCGGCGAAGTCCACGTCGGCGCGGCACAGCAGCATCGGCAGGCGGCCGTTGCGGGCCTCCCACTGCACCCGGGCCCGCTCCGGCAGGCCGGCCGGCGCCGGTCGGCGGGCCAGCAGCGCGAGCATCGCGGCGGCGACGGCGTCGCGGGCCTCGCCGATCAACTCGGCGGTCGGGCGGCCGTCGTCGGGGCCGGGCCGCCCGCCGGGACGGCGGTCGCGCCCGCGGCGGCGGTTGAGCGCGACAAGGGGCGGCAGGCCGGTGCCGACCATCGCCGCGAACGCGATCAGCGCCTGCAGCGGGAGGCTCAGCGACAGCCAGAGGGACACGAGCGCGCCCGCGGCCGCTGCGGCGGCGACGGCGATCGCGCCGATGGCGGTCTCGCGCAGGAGGCTCGGGTTGCCTTGCGCGCTGTACGACGGGCTGCCGGCCATCCGCACGGCCTCGGCGAGGTCGCGGTCGGCGGCGACGGTGAAGTTGCGCAGGCCCTCGACGCCGGGTGCGTCCGGCGCGAGGGCGGCGGTGTCGGCGACCACGCGGCCGCGCAGCGTCGCGGCGGCGCGGGAGGCCGCCTCGAGCTGCTCGCGGATTCCGGTCAGCATCGATACCCGGCATGGCAGTGCGGAGCGGGTTCCATCTCGTGTGGACGCACCGGGAGCCGCCCGGGGTTGCCTTCCCGGGCGCGAGTGTCATTGATCAGACCTGACCGATCTGCGACAGCGCGCGTGCCCCAGAATAACGCGGGTGAGTCCGATGCCCACCGCGGTCACCGCGGCCACGACGACGACCATCCCGCGGCAGCGCACCGCCGGCGACATCGGAACCACCGGGACCACCGGCCGGCGCACCCGCGGGCGGTTCGTCACCGCCGGCATGCTCGTCTGCGCGGTCGCCGTCATGCTGCTGGGGTATCTGCGCATGGCCCGCACCAACGGCATGAACGCCGACGGCGCGGCCAACGCCCTGCAGGCGTGGGACATGCTGCACGGCAACGTGGGGCTGGCCGGCTGGACGCTCAGCGACGTGTCGTTCTACCCGACGGAGCTGGTGCAGTACGCGCTCATCGAGCTGGTGTACGGGCCCAGCGAGGACGTCGTGCACATCGCGGCGGCCATGACCTACGTGCTGCTCATCGTCTTCGCCGCGCTCGTCGCCCGGGGCGAGGCCACGGGCCGCGCCGCGTGGGCCCGGATGGCGTTGGCGGTGTCGGTACTGCTGGTGCCGGAGGCCCACGCCGGCTGGGCGATCGTGCTGAACGTGCCCGACCACACCGGCACCGGCGTGCCTCTGCTGGTGACGGCGCTGCTGATCGACCGCCGGGCGGTGCTGGGGCGGTGGTGGCCACTCGCCGTCACCGCGGTGCTCACGATCGCGCAGGTCGCCGACCCCCTCGCGATGTACATCGGCGCCCTGCCGCTGGCGATGGTCAGCGCCTGGCGGCTGCTGCGGGCGATCTGGTCCCGCGCCCCGAAGGGCGCCGACGGGCACCTGCTCGTCGCCGCGGCAGCCTCCGTAGCCCTGGCGCACGCCGCGGTGCGCCTGATCGCGCTGGCCGGCGGTTTCCGGGTGCACCAGCCGATCGCCGAGTTCAGCGAGTGGGAGTCGATCCCGCAGCACCTGTCGATGATGTGGCGGGTCGTCGCCTTGGACTACGGCGCGTACTTCCCCTACCTGGCCGACGACGGCCCGTGGCTGACCGGCGTGAACTACGCCGCCGGCGCGGTGAAGCTGCTGCTCATGGCGGCGGCGCTCGCGGCCGCCGCGGTGAGCGTCGCCCGGCTGCTGCGCGGGCGCGGCGACGACCGGGTCGCGCAGTGGCTGGCCGTCGGCATCGCGGTGAACCTGGCCGCGTTCGTCGCCTCGACGCAGGCCGCCGACATGACCAGCGCCCGCCAGGTCGTCAACGTGCTGCCGTTCGGCGCGGTCCTCGCCGGCCGGGTCTTCGGCGACCGGCTCGCGGCCGCCTGGGCGCAGCGGCACTGGGCCCGCCGGCACGCGCTGCGCTGGAGCGCCGGTGCCCTCGCCGCTGTCCTCGTCGCCGCGTTCGGGGTGCAGGCGGCGATGGCCCGCCCGAACCCGGCCGAGGCGACCGAGGTGGCCCGCTGGCTGGAGGCGCACGACCTGCACTACGGCATCGGCGCGTACTGGGCCTCGCACACGGTGACCGTCGCCTCCGGCGGCCGGGTGCGCGTCGCGCCGGTCGTCGACCCGATGCCGCGGGTCTTCCACTGGGAGTCGCACGAGGAGTGGTACGACCCGCAGCGCCACGACGCCCGGTTCATCATCGTGGACCGCTCCCTGGCGCACTACGGGACCGTCAGCGGCGCGATCGAGACGTTCGGGATGCCGCTGGAGCGTATTGATCTGGACCGGTGGACGATTTTGCTGTACAACCGCAACCTGCTGGGTGATCTTCCTCGGCACCGACCCTGAACCGTACAACCCGCCGGAGCGTGACCCCGTGGCCGATGTCGAGCGCGTCTACCCTGTGCGCGAGCTCCCTGACGGCCCGGCCGTCGCGCTGCCGTGGATCGGCACGAGCTGGGTGGAACGCGGCGCCCGGTACCGCCGCCGCCGCGCCCTGACCGCGGCCGGCGCGGTCCTGACGACCCTCGCCGCCGCGGGCCTGACCGCGGCCGGCGTGGACGCCGCCTTCGGCAGCAGCGGCACCACCGGCCGGGTCGTATTCGCCGCGATCGTGCTGCTGCTGGCCGCGTACGGCTACTTCCTGGGCCGCCACTGGCTGCGCCACGTGCCGACCCGCGAGGCCAACGACGCCGGCCGCGGCTCCTACTTCGGCGGCTTCCTGCTGATCCTCGCCCCGATGGGCATCGGCTTCGCCGCGGCCGCCCTGCACCGGTTCTTCGGCGAGCAGTTCCCCGGCGAGCAACGCGCCCGCGAGGTGACCCAGGCCCTGCGCGCCTAACCGGCGGCGCGCTCCTCGGCGGCCTTGCGCAGGCCTTCGGCCTCCATCCTGATGTACCGCCGGATCAGGCCCGAATAGAGGAGCGTGACGAGGCGGGCCAGGGGGCCGGCGAACGACAGCGTCAGCTCGGCGGTGCAGGTGCCGTCGCCGTTGTCGAGGGCCCAGTGGCCGGCCACGTTGCGCACGCCGGGCGAGGACGACGACGTCCACTCGAAGCCGTGTGTGTCGACGCGGGTCACGTTCCAGGTCGACTTCGCCAGCTTCGGCTGCTTCACGCTGATGGTCTCGCCGGGCTGCAGGGGGCCGGTGGCGGCGCGCTCCACACCGGACACCGAGGCGGTCCAGGACGGCCAGTCCTGAACCGCCTTCATGATGTCCCCGGCGACGGCCGCCGGCGCCGCGATCGTGATCGTGTCGCGGAAATCCACGCTCATGCGAGCGAGGTTACGCTCACCCCAAACGGAACCAGACCGCGCCCAGGGGCGGGATGCGCACCTCCGCGGAGGCGGGCAGGCCGTTGTGCGGGATCCCCTCGGCCTCGATCGCGCCGAAGTTGCCGACGCCGGAGCCGCCGTAGACCTCCGCATCGGTGTTGAGGATCTCCGACCAGCGGCCGGTGAAGGGCAGGCCGATGCGATACCCCTCGTGCGGGTGCGAGGCGAAGTTGACCGCGACGGCGACGACCGAGCCGTCGGCGCCCCAGCGCAGGTACGTGAACGCGTTGCCGCCGGAGTCCTCGTTGTTGATCCAGCGGAAGCCGTCCGGCGTCGTGTCCTGGCTCCACAGCGCGGACGTGCCCCGGTACACCGCGTTGAGGTCGTGCACGAGCTTCTGCAGCCCGCCGCGCAGCGGGTCGTGCAGCAGGCCCCAGTTGAGGCCCCGCTCCTCGCTCCACTCCTCCTCGTCGCCGAGCTCGCAGCCCATGAACAGCAGCTGCTTGCCGGGGAACGACCACATGTAGGCCAGCAGCGCCCGGGCGTTGGCGACCTTCTTCCACAGGTCGCCGGGCATCTTGCCGACCAGGGAGCCCTTGCCGTGCACGACCTCGTCGTGGCTGATCGGCAGCACGTAGTTCTCGCTCCAGGCGTACACCGTGGCGAACGTCATCTGGTTGTGGTGGTACTGCCGGTAGATCGGGTCCTTGCCGACATAGGTGAGCGTGTCGTGCATCCAGCCCATGTTCCACTTGAAGCCGAAGCCCAGGCCGCCGCCGTCGGTCGGGCGGGTCACGCCCAGCCACGCCGTCGACTCCTCGGCGATCATCATGATGCCGGGGTGGTGCTTGTAGACGGTGGCGTTGGCCTCCTGCAGGAAGGAGATCGCGTCGAGGTTCTCCCGGCCGCCGTACTGGTTGGGCGACCACTGCCCCTGCTCGCGGGAGTAGTCGAGGTAGAGCATCGAGGCGACCGCGTCGACCCGCAGCGCGTCGGCGTGGAACTCCTCGCACCAGTACAGGGCGTTGGCGACGAGGAAGTTGCGCACCTCCTTGCGGCCGAAGTCGAAGATGAGGGTGCCCCAGTCGGGGTGCTCGCCGCGGCGCCAGTCGCCGTGCTCGTACAGCGGCGTGCCGTCGAAGCGGGCCAGCGCCCACGAGTCCTTCGGGAAGTGCGCCGGCACCCAGTCGAGGATGACGCCGATGTCGGCCTGGTGCAGCCGGTCCACGAGGTGGCGGAACTCGTCCGGCGAGCCGAAGCGGGCCGTCGGGGCGTAGTAGCCGGTGACCTGGTAGCCCCAGGAGCCGCCGAAGGGGTGCTCCATGACCGGCAGGAACTCCACGTGGGTGAAGCCCATCTCGGTCACGTACTCGGTGAGCTGGTCGGCGAGCTCCACATAGGACAGCCCCGGCCGCCACGAGCCGAGGTGGACCTCGTAGATGCTGACCGGGCCCTCGTGCGGGTGGCGATCGGCCCGCGCCGCGATCCAGTCGGCGTCCTTCCAGTCGTACGTGGAGTGGTGCACCACGCTCGCCGTCGCCGGCGGGGTCTCCGTGTGCCGGGCCAGGGGGTCGGCCTTCTCCACCCACTCGTTGTCGGGGGTGAGCAGCCGGAACTTGTACTTGTCGCCGGCCTTCGCGCCGGGCACGTACAGCTCCCACACGCCGCTGCCGCCCAGCGAGCGCATCGGCCAGCCCTCGTGCATGCCCCAGCCGGTGAAGTCGCCGACGACGCGCACGCCGCGGGCGTTGGGCGCCCACACGGCGAACGCGACGCCGCCGTCGCGGGCCTGCGCGCCCAGGACGGTCCACAGCCGCTCGTGCCGGCCCTCCCGGATCAGGTGCAGGTCGAGGTCGCCGAGGCTCGGCAGGTGCCGGTACGGGTCGTCGGTGAGGGTGCCGTCGGCGTCGATGCGGTAGTCGTTGACGAGGCCGGGCAGCTCCGCCTCGAACACGCCCTCGCCGTGCACCCGGGCCATCGGGTGCCGCTCGCCGTCGACGACCACCGCCACCTCGTTCGCGCCACGGCGCAGCGCACGGATGACGGTCGTGTCGGCGTCCCCGCTCGTTCGCGGATGGGCGCCCAGGACGCCGTGCGGGTCGTATGCCCGCCCGGCGATGAGGTCGTCGAGATTCATCGGGGGATCATCACCTTGTCGTCAGGTCCGAACCGTTCACCATGCGCTCGATCGACTGTAGGGGAATCCGCAGCCAGCCCGGCCGGTACCGCGCCTCGTAGGTGGCCTCGTAGACCGCCTTGTCCAGCTCGTAAGCCCGCAACAGCGCGCCGTCGTCGCGTGGGTCGTAACCGGCGGCCGCAGCATAGCCGTCGCAGAATGCGTCCCGGTTACGGTCGACCCATTGCCGGGCCCGCTGCTCGAGATCCTCGTCGTCGCTCTCGGCGAGCAGCAGCTGGTAGCCGGCGTACTCGTAGGAGCGCAGCATGGCGGCGACGTCGCGCAGCGCCGAGTCCGGCTTGCGGCGCTCCTCGACCGGCATCCCGGGCTCGCCCTCGAAGTCGATGAGCAGCCACGACTCCGGGGTCCGCAGCACCTGGCCGAGGTGCAGGTCGCCGTGGATGCGCTGCGTGGTGACGGACCCCTCGCCGACCGTGCGGAACATGGCCGAGACGTCGCCGGCGAGCTCGGCCAGCTCGGGGACGATGCGCACGGCGGCGTCGAGGCGTTCGAGCATCGTCGCCGTCGGGGACGCGCCGGGCTGCGTGCCCAGCTGCGCCGCGAGCGTGCGGTGCACGTGCGCGACCGCGTCGCCGAGGCGGGCCGACTCGCTGGCGAAGTCGCCGCCCACCTCGTCGGCGTTGAGGTCGTGCTCGGCGAACAGGTCGCGGGCGCTGGCGGTCGCCATCGCCCAGCCCTCGGCCGAGTTCTGCGCGTACTCCGTCACCATGGCCAGGGCCAGGTGCTCGCCGTCGGGCGTGTCGCTCTCGATGGCGCCGAGCAGCCGGGCGACGTTGGGGCAGCCGGCCCGGGCCAGGACCCGGTTGAGCTCCAGGTCCGGGTTGATGCCGGCGCTGACCCGGCGGAACACCTTGAGGATCGCCGCGGAGTCGAACACGACGCTGGTGTTGCTCTGCTCGGCGCCGCCGATGCGGGCCGGTGCGTCGACGGGCAGCGCCACACCGGGCTCGGGCACGAACCGCACCCCGTCGACGACGGCGCCGGTGTCGATGAGCGCGAGGAGCCGCTGCGCCGAGTGCTCGTCGTAGAGGGCGTCGGAGGCGGTGCGGTCGCCGTCGGCGCCGATGAGCGCGGCCGCGGACAGCTCCGCGGCCACGTCGAGGTTCCAGCCGAGCACGAGCTGGTATCGCTCGGAACCGCCGTCGGCGTAGTGGGCGTCGAGCAGCACGTGGTCGAGGCCGTCGGGCAGGTGCGTGACCAGCGCCGGTTCGACGTGGGTCAGCTCGCGGGTGCGGCCGGCGTACCACCGCTGGTGCGGCAGCCACTCGATGTACGGCAGAGAAGTCATGGCTCTCCTCTAGCTCTGCTCGACCGGGGCGCTGAGCTGGAACCAGTAGAAACCGTGCCCCGGCAGCGTGAGCAGGTACGGCAGCTGGCCGATGTGCGGGAACTGCACGTGCCCGGTGAGCTCGATCGGGGTGTAGCCCGCCCACGGCTGCAGGTTGAGCTCGATCGGCTGGGGGAACCGGGACAGGTTGTTGACGCACAGCACGACGTCCTCGCCGTGGATGCGCACGAACGCGAGGACCGACGGGTTGGAGCCGCCGAGCTCGCGGAACTCGCCCGCGGCGAACGCCTCGTGCCGGCGGCGCACCTGCAGCATCGTACGGGTCCAGTTCAGCACCGAGGTGGAGGCCTCCCGCTGCGCCTCCACGTTCACGGCCTGGTAGCCGTACACGTGGTCCTGGATCGCCGGCAGGTAGAGCCGGCCGGGGTTGGCCTGCGAGAAGCCGGCGTTGCGGTCCGGGGTCCACTGCATCGGGGTCCGCACGCCGTCGCGGTCGCCGAGCCAGATGTTGTCGCCCATGCCGATCTCGTCGCCGTAGTACAGCACCGGCGATCCCGGCAGCGACAGCAGCAGCGCGGTGAACAGCTCGATCTGGTTGCGGTCGTTCTCCAGCAGCGGTGCGAGGCGCCGGCGGATGCCGACGTTGGCGCGCATGCGCGGGTCCTTGGCGTACTCCGCGTACATGTAGTCGCGCTCCTCGTCGGTGACCATCTCCAGGGTCAGCTCGTCGTGGTTGCGCAGGAAGATGCCCCACTGGCAGTTGGCCGGGATCTGCGGGGTGTGCGCCAGGATCTCCGAGATCGGGAAGCGCGACTCGCGGCGCACCGCCATGAAGATGCGCGGCATGAGAGGGAAGTGGAACGCCATGTGACACTCGTCGCCGTCGCCGAAGTACTCCACCACGTCGGCCGGCCACTGGTTGGCCTCGGCGAGCAGGACCCGCCCCGGGAACTCGTCGTCGATGACCTTGCGGCAGCGGCGTAAGAACTCGTGCGTCTCCGGCAGGTTCTCGCAGTTGGTGCCCTCGGCCTCGAACAGGTACGGCACCGCGTCGAGGCGGAACCCGTCGATGCCCAGGTCCAGCCAGAACCGCAGCACGTCGATCATGTCGCGCTGCACGTCGGGGTTGGCGTAGTTGAGGTCCGGCTGGTGCGAGAAGAACCGGTGCCAGTAGAACTGCCGCCGCACCGGGTCGAACGTCCAGTTCGACTCCTCGGTGTCGACGAAGATGATCCGGGCGTCGGCGTAGGCCTTGTCGGTGTCGGACCACACGTAGTAGTCGCCGTACTGGCCGGTCGGGTCGCGCCGCGACTCCTGGAACCACTGGTGCGAGTCCGACGTGTGGTTCATCACCAGGTCGGTGATCACCCGGATGCCGCGCTTGTGCGCCGCGTCGAGCAGTTCGACGAAGTCGTCGACGGTGCCGAAGTCCGGCAGCACCTTGTAGAAGTCCCGGATGTCGTACCCGCCGTCGCGCAGCGGCGAGTCGTAGAACGGCGGCAGCCACAGGCAGTCCACGCCGAGCCACTGCAGGTAGTCGAGCTGCCCGATGAGCCCCTTGATGTCGCCGGAGCCGTCGGCGTTGGAGTCCGCGAACGCCCGGACCAGGACCTCGTAGAAGACCGCTCGCTGAAACCACGTCAGGTCGGCGGGCAGCACCCGCGCCTGGCCGAAATCGCTCGACGACGGATGCTCGACGACTGGGTGCTCGACGACCGGGTGCTCGACTTCGTCGCTCATGCTCTACCCACCTGCCTTGCCCTCTACCGGTGGCGGTGCACCGTGAACACGTGGGCCGGCTCGTAGTAGGGGTCGAGCCGCACCGCATTGTGCTGTCCCCAGTCGAACGTCGCCCCCGTGACCTCGTCGCGCACCGTGAAGCGCTCGTGCCAGTCGAATCCGAGGGCGGGCATGTCCAGGGTGGTGTTACCCCACTGCACGTTGGACGAATCCAGCGACACGACGACCAGCACGGTGTCGTCGGTCTGCGTGTCGCGCTTGGAGAAGCACAGCATCTGCTCGTTGTCGATGCCGTGGAAGACGGTGTTGCGCAGCCGGTGCAGCGCCGGGTGCTCGCGGCGCACGGTGTTGAGCCGGCGCAGGTAGGGCGCCAGGGACTCGCCGTTGCGCTCGGCCGCCGCCCAGTCGCGGGGGCGCAGCTGGTACTTCTCGTTGTCCAGGTACTCCTCCGCGCCCGGGCGCGGCAGGTGCTCGAAGAGCTCGAACCCGGCGTACATCCCCCAGGACGGGCTGAGCAGCGCGGCCAGCACGGCGCGGATCTTGAACATCGGCGGTCCGCCGTGCTGCAGGTGCTCCGGCAGGATGTCGGGCGTGTTGGGCCAGAAGTTGGGCCGCATGTAGTCGGCGGCGGCGATGAGCTCCTGGACGTACTCCCGCAGCTCCCACGCCTGCACGCGCCAGGTGAAGTACGTGTACGACTGGGTGAAGCCGATCTTGCCCAGCCCGTGCATCATCGCGGGCCGGGTGAAGGCCTCGGCGAGGAACAGCACGTCGGGGTCGACGGCCTTGACCTCGCCGATGATCCAGTGCCAGAACCCGACCGGCTTGGTGTGCGGGTTGTCGACCCGGAAGATCTTCACGCCGGCGCCGACCCAGTGCAGCACGACCCGCAGCACCTCGGCGCGGATGCCCTCCGGGTCGTTGTCGAAGTTCAGCGGGTAGATGTCCTGGTACTTCTTCGGCGGGTTCTCGGCGTAGGCGATGCTGCCGTCGGCGCGGGTGGTGAACCACTCCGGGTGCTCGGTGACCCACGGGTGGTCGGGCGCGCACTGCAGCGCCAGGTCCATCGCGATCTCCGCGCCGACGCGGCGCGCCTCGGCGACGAAGGCCCGGAACTCCTCGAGGGTGCCCAGCTCCGGGTGGATGGCGTCGTGGCCGCCCTCCTCCGCGCCGATCGCCCACGGCGAGCCGACGTCGTCCGGGCCGGCGACGAGGGTGTTGTTCGGCCCCTTGCGGTTGACCCGCCCGATCGGGTGGATCGGCGGGAGGTACACCACGTCGAAGCCCATGTCGGCGACCTGCGCCAGCCTCGGCGTGGCGGAGGCGAAGGTGCCGTGCTTGACCGGCTTGCCCTGCTCGTCGACGACGGCGCCCTCGGAGCGCGGGAAGAACTCGTACCAGGCCGAGAACAGCGCCCGCTCCCGGTCGCACCACAGCGGCAGCGCCTCGCCGCGGGTGACCTGGTGGCGCAGCGGGAAGCGCCACAGCACGTCGGTCAGCCCCAGCGCCGGCGACACCCGGGCGAACAGCGGGATGGCGGCGTCGTCCAGCGCGCCGGCGGCGCCGAGCACCCGGCCGCGCTCGTCGGCCGCCACGCCGTCGGCCGCCTCGCGCAGCAGCGCGGCGCCCTCGGCCATGTCGTTGGCGAGGTCCTCCAGGCCCTGCCCGGCGGCGATCTTCTTCGACACCGCGCTGTGCCAGGTGAGATACGGGTCGCTGAACGCCTCGATCGCGAACGTCCAGGCGCCGACCGCGTCGGGGCGCATCTCGCCGTGCCACGAGTCGGTGCCGGCCGGGCCGGGGCGCAGCCGGTTGAACGGGCCCTCGGTGCCGTCGGGCGCGATGAGCACCACGTTGGTGCCCATCATGGCGTGCCCCTCACGGTAGGAGACCGCCGAGACGGGCACGAACTCGCCGACGACCGCCTTGGCGGCGAACCGGCCGCCCTCGATCTGCGGTGTCACCCGCTCGATCGGGAAACGCTGGCCGACGCCCAGCGGCGGGGCGTGGAACGCCGCCGCGGGCGACTCGGCGGTCTCCTGGGGCCGCACGGGTTCCGCGGACAGCGCGATCTCCGTGTCGGTTGCTTCGGTGGTCGCGATCTCGGTCTTCAGGGCCTCGGGGGTCTCACCCATGATCCTCACCGTATCGAATCCGCTTCGGGGCCGCAGGGGAAGTCAGGGCTCGACCCGCTGACCTTTGCCGATGACCACGATGCCGCCCTCGGACACCGTGTACCGCTTCCGGTCGCGCTCCAGGTCGACACCGATCTCGGCGCCCTCCGGCACGATCACGTTCTTGTCGAGGATGGCGTTGCGCACCACGGCGTGGCGGCCGATGTCGACCCCCTCCATGATCACCGAGCCCTCGACGTGGGCCCAGGAGTGCACCTTGACGTTCGGCGACACCACCGAGTTCTCCACCAGGGAGCCGGAGATGACGGCGCCGGGGGAGATCATCGAGCCGACCGCCCGGCCGACCCGCTCGCCCCAGCCGTGCACGAACTTCGCCGGCGGCCACGGGCTCTGGCCCGTGTAGATCGGCCATTCGAAGTTGTACAGGTTGAAGATGGGCTGCACCGCGATGAGGTCCATGTTGGCCTCGTAGAAGGAGTCGAGGGTCCCGACGTCGCGCCAGTAGCCGCGGTCGCGCTCCGAGCTGCCGGGCACGATGTTCTGGCTGAAGTCGTACACCGCGGCCTCGTTCTTCTCCACGAAGTACGGGATGATGTTGCCGCCCATGTCGTGCTTGCTGGACGGGTCCTGCGCGTCGCGGCTGACGGCTTCGATGAGCGCGTCGGTGGTGAACACGTAGTTGCCCATCGACGCGTAGATCTCGTCGGGGGCGTCCGGCAGCCCCTTGGCGTCCTTGGGCTTCTCCCGGAAGGCGCTGATCTGCCGCCCGCTCTCGCCCACCTCGATCACCCCGAACTGGTCGGCGGTCGACAGCGGCTGGCGGATGCCGGCCACCGTCGCCGAAGCGCCGGACTCGATGTGCTGGCGCACCATCTGCTCGGGGTCCATGCGGTAGATGTGGTCGGCGCCGAAGACGATGACGTAGTCGGGCCTCTCATCGTTGATGAGGTTCAGGCTCTGGTAGATGGCGTCCGCGGACCCGGCGAACCAGCGCGGCCCGAGCCGCTGTTGTGCGGGCACCGGGGTGACGTAGTTGCCCAGCAGCGTGGACATCCGCCAGGTCTTCGTCACGTGCCGGTCCAGCGAGTGCGACTTGTACTGCGTCAGCACGACCATCTTGAGGTAGCCGCCGTTGGCCAGGTTGGACAGCACGAAGTCGATCAGGCGGTAGATGCCGCCGAAGGGCACCGCGGGCTTGGCCCGGTCGGTGGTCAAGGGCATCAACCGCTTGCCCTCGCCTCCGGCGAGGACGATCGCGAGAACCTTCTTGGCAGCCATGGCGCAGACGCTAAACGTGTCCGGCGTGTTGCGCCAGACGAACAGCAATTAGTGTTTGGGGCGTGCGAGTAGACCTGCTCACTCGAGAGTACCCGCCGGACGTGTACGGCGGTGCCGGCGTGCACCTGGAGTACCTGGCGCGCGAGCTTCGCAACCTGCGCTCCGCCGCGCTGGACGTGCGCGTGCACTGTTTCGGCGCCCCGCGCAGCGAGGCCGGCGTCACCGGCTACGCCGACCCGCCCGGCCTGGCCGGCGCCAACGCGGCGCTGCGCACCATGGGCGTGGACCTCGAGATGGCCGCCGGTTGTTCGGGCACGAACATCGTGCACAGCCACACCTGGTACGCCAACCTCGCCGGCCACGTCGCGAAGCTCCTGCACGGCGTGCCGCACGTGGTCACCACGCACAGCCTCGAGCCGCTGCGCCCGTGGAAGGCCGAGCAGCTCGGCGGCGGCTACGCCCTGTCCTCCTGGTGCGAGCGCACCGCCATCGAGGCCGCCGACGCCGTCATCGCCGTGTCCGCCGGCATGAAGGCCGACGTGCTGCGCGCCTACCCGGCCGTCGACCCGGACAAGGTGCACGTCGTCTACAACGGCATCGACACCCAGCAGTACTCGCCCGACCCCGGCACCGACGTCCTCGCCCGGCTCGGCATCGACCCGGCCCGCCCGTCCGTCGTCTACGTCGGGCGCATCACCCGGCAGAAGGGGCTGCCGTACCTGCTGCGCGCCGCCCGCCGCCTGCCCGCCGACACCCAGCTGGTGCTGCTGGCCGGCGCGCCCGACACCCCGGAGATCGCCGCCGAGGTGACCGCCCTGGCCGAGGAGCTCAAGGCGACCCGCTCCGGCGTCGTGTGGGTCCAGGAGATGCTGCCCAAGCGCGAGGTCATCCAGGTGCTCACCCACGCCACCCTGTTCGTCTGCCCCTCCATCTACGAACCGATGGGCATCGTCAACCTCGAGGCGATGGCCTGCCAGACCGCGGTCGTGGCCACCGCCACCGGCGGCATCCCCGAGGTCGTCGCCGACCGCGAGACCGGCCTGCTGGTGCCGATCGAGCAGGTCACCGACGGCTCCGGCACCCCGCTGTCCGAGGCCGCGTTCGTCGACGACCTCGCTGACGCGATGATCACCCTGCTGGAGGACCCGGCCCGGGCGGCGGCGTTCGGGCGGGCCGGCCGGCAGCGGGCCGTCGACCACTTCTCCTGGGCGGCGATCGCCGACCGCACGCACGCGGTCTATCAGTCGGTGACGTGATCCAAGATCAGCTGGGCGACCACGTCCGGCTGCTCCACGTTCGCCAGATGGGCCGCATTCGGTACCACCACGAGCCGGCTGTCCCGGATGCCGTCCCGGATCCGCTCGCCGTGCTCCGGCGGCGTGGCCGGGTCGTCGGCGCCCGAGATCACCAGCGTCGGCGCGGCGATGCGGGCCAGGTCGTCGCGCTGGTCCATGGCGGCGATCGCCTCGCACCCGGCCGCGTAGCCCTCGGCCGGGCACGCCGCGATCATCGCCCGGTAGGGCGCCACCCGGGCCGGTAGCGCGGCCCGGTAGCGGGGCGTGAACCAGCGCCCCAGCACCGCGTCGGCGACCGGCGCCATCCCGCCGGCCCGCACCTGCCGCGCCCGGTCGAGCCACCCTTCGGCCGGCGGCAGGTGCGCCGCCGTGCAGATCAGCACGAGCCGCTCGATGCGCTCCGGGGCGTGCGCGGCCAGCCACATGCCGACCATGCCGCCCAGCGACAGCCCGCAGTACGACGCCCGCTCGATCCCCAGCCGGTCCAGCAGCGCGAGCACGTCGCGCCCCAGGTCCTCGATCTCGTACGGCCCCGCCGGCACCGGCGAGCCGCCGTGCCCCCGATGGTCGAAGCGCACCACCCGCAGGCGGTCGCCGAAGCGCGGCAGCTGAGGCCGCCACATGTCCAGGTTGCTGCCGAGCACCCCGCCGAGCAGAACGAACGGCGCACCGAGGGGACCGGTGGTGCGTTGGAACAGCGTCGTTGCCGTCACCCGATCCTTGTACCACCTCGCTTCGCTCTCAGCGGAACGATGGTCGCGCCGTTGTGCGATATCTTCGATTGCAGGTGGCGCGCCCGCCTGAGCCTTCGGCCAAGAGGCAACGACTCAGCGCATCCTTCCCTCTTCACACGGGCGGGGTGTGTCGTGCCCCGCCTTCACACGGGCGGGGTGTGTCGTGCCCCGCCGGAAGGCGTTGATGGCGATGTTCGAGCGTTTCACCGACCGCGCCCGCCGGGTCGTGGTGCTGGCCCAGGAGGCCGCCCGCACCCTCAACCACAACTACATCGGCACCGAGCACATCCTGCTCGGGCTGCTGCACGAGGCCGACGGCGTCGCCGCCTCGGCCCTGCGCGCCCTCGGCGTGTCCCTCGACGCCGCGCGCGCCCAGGTCGAGGAGGTCATCGGCCTGGGCGCGGACGCCGCGACGGGCTACATCCCGTTCACCCCGAGCGCGAAGCGCGTCCTGGAGCTGTCCCTGCGCGAGGCGCTGCGCCTGGGCCACAACCACATCGGCACCGAGCACATCCTGCTCGGCCTGGTCCGCGAGGGCGAGGGCGTCGCCGCCCAGGTCCTGACCCGCCTGGGCGTGACGCCCACCGCCGTGCGCGCCCAGGTCATGGACGGCCTGACCGGCGGCGGCTACGCCGAGCACCCGTCGGCCGCCGCACCCGACCGTCCCTCGACGGCGAGCCCGACCTTGGAGCAGTTCGGCCACAACCTGACCGACGCCGCCCGCCGCGGCGCGCTCGACCCGGTCATCGGCCGCGACCGCGAGATCGAGCGGGTCGTGCAGATCCTCAGCTGCCGCCGCAAGAACAACCCGATCCTCACGGGCGAGCCCGGCGTCGGCAAGACCGCGGTCGTGGAGGGCCTGGCGCAGCGCATCGCCACCGGCGACGTGCCCGACTCGCTGACCGGCCGCGAGCTGTACACCCTGGACCTGGGCGCCCTGGTCGCGGGCTCGCGCTACCGCGGCGACTTCGAGGAGCGCCTGCGCAAGGTCATCAAGGAGATCCGCACCCGCGGCGACGTCATCATCTTCATCGACGAGATCCACACCCTGGTCGGCGCCGGCGCCGCCGAGGGCGCCATCGACGCGGCGTCGCTGCTTAAGCCGTTGCTGGCCCGCGGCGAGCTGCAGACGATCGGCGCCACGACCACCGAGGAGTACCGCCGCTACATCAGCCGCGACGGCGCCCTGGACCGCCGCTTCCAGCAGGTGGTGGTCGACCCGCCGACCCCGGAGCAGTCCCTGGCGATCCTGCGCGGCCTGCGCCCCGGCTACGAGTCGCACCACGGCGTGCGCTACACCGACGAGGCCCTGACCGCCGCCGTTTCGCTGGCCGAGCGGTACATCCCCGACCGCCACCTCCCCGACAAGGCCATCGACCTGCTGGACGAGTCCGGCGCCCGGGCCCGCATCGCCGCGCTGTCCGTTGCCTCTGCCGCTTCCTCGTCCCTGCTTGCCGTGTCTCCGCTTGCCGTGTCTCCGCTTCCCGTGTCCCCGTCTCCCGTGGACGCGGCCCTCATCGCGGAGGTCCTGGCGGCCTGGACGGGCATCCCGGTCGGCGCCCTGTCGGCCACGGAGGCAAGCCGCCTGCTGGACCTGGAGTCCGCCCTGCACCGCCGCGTGATCGGACAGGACCACGCCGTGCGCGCGGTATCCCAGTCGATCCGCCGCGCGCGGGCCGGCCTGTCCGACCCGAAGCGCCCCACGGCGTCGTTCATCTTCGCGGGCCCGTCGGGCGTCGGAAAGTCCTCGCTGGCCAAGGCCCTGGCCGAGCACCTGTTCGGCTCGCAGGACGCCCTGATCCAGCTCGACATGTCCGAGTACCACGACCACCACACCGTGTCACGCCTGGTGGGCGCCCCACCCGGCTACGTCGGCCACGACGACGGCGGCCAGCTGACCGAGCGCGTCCGCCGCCGCCCGTTCTCGGTCATCCTGTTCGACGAGATCGAGAAGGCCCACCCGGACGTCTTCAACACCCTGCTGCAGGTCCTCGAGGACGGCCACCTGACGGACGCCCAGGGCCGCCGCACGGACTTCCGCCACACCATTCTGATCCTGACCACGAACTTGGGCACCACAACGGCAACAGCCGGCTTCTCCCTCCCGGCGTCATCGCACCCGGCGCCGTCGTCCTCTGCCGCCTCCTCTTCCGCGTCCTCCGTGGGGTCCTCTGCCGCGTCCTCCGTCGGGTCCTCTGCCGCGTCGTCCGACCGCGACGCGTCTCAGCTCGCACCGCTCCTCTCGCCGCCGGTCCTCTGGCCGCCGGGGTCGCCGCACCCGGCAATGCCCGACGCCTCGTTCGGCTCCGTTCCGCCCGCGCCGTCCGGTTCGTACGCCCGCGACCTGGCCCGCCACTTCCGCCCCGAGTTCCTCAACCGCATCGACGACGTCCTGGTCTTCCACCCGCTGGGCACCCACCACCTGCTGGCGATCGTCGAGCAGCACCTGACCCGCCTGACCGACGAGCTCGCCTCACGCGGCGTCTCCCTGGTCGTGACCGCAAGCGCCCGCCACCGCCTGGCCGAGTCCGGCACCGACCCGGCAATGGGCGCCCGCCCCGTGCGCCGCGCCATCCAACGCGAACTCGAGAACGAACTCTCCACGCGCCTCCTGGAATCCACCCTGCCGGCCGGCACCACGTTGACGGTCGGCGCAACCCCGGACGGCACCCTGACCTTCGCGACGTCCCGGACGACCGGCGACCGCCAGGCCGGCCGACCCGAGCCGGTCCCGGCCGGGTAACGCCCGCATAGCCCGGGCCCGCCACCGTTTGTTGTCTGTACGGCGGCGGGCCCAGGAAGGCGTCACCCCGTCGCCGTTGCAACGGTCAGCGTCACCGCGTCACCCGCGTCGCCGTTGCAGCGGTCAGCGTCACCGCGTCGGCGTCGCGGCGGTCAGCGTCACCGCGTCACCCGCGTCGCCGTTGCAGCGGTCAGGGGCGTCGCCTCGCCGTTGCGGTGGTCAGGGCACCGCGTCGCCGTTGCGGCGGTCAGCGTCACCGCGTCGCCGTTGCGGCGGTCAGGGGCGATCGTCGGTCAGTGGGTCAGGGCGGGGGCGTCGGACTCCTGCGCCGGCAGGACCACCATGTCGGGCGGGAGGACGGTTCGCGTTGTGGGGTCGTCGTCGAGGGCGATGTCGTAGGCGATGGGGGAGCCCGACGGGGCCCAGTGCGCGCCGATGACCGTGCCCTCGCGGCGGGGGCCCTTGCCCGGCAGGCGGATTCGCGTGCCGGGTGCGTGGCCGTCCTCCGCCACCACCAGCAGGGCGTCCAACGTCTGGCGTACGCCGAGCCACGGCGCCGGCGGGACCTGGGGGTCGCCGTTCGGGGCCTCGGTCGGCGTGGTGAGGCGGCGGTGCGCGAGCGTCAGCAGGTCGGCGGCGTAGCGCGTCGCGGGCTCCGGGTGATGCTGTGCCGCGGTCAGGGCGGCGTCGATGCGGTGCCAGCGCTGGGCGGCGCGGTCCTCGAGCATGGTGCGGGCCGCGCGGTCCAGGTCGGCGCAGGCCGTGTCGACCGCGGTCTCCTCGCCCAACTCTGCGGTCCAGGCCAGGTCGAGCGGGGGCGGGACGAGGCCGGGCGCCTCGTGCGCGGCCACCAGGTAGACCATGGCGAGCAGCTCCGCCCGCAGCTCCCCGCCGTAGAAGGCGATGCCGGCCGCCTCGCCGGGTGGGAAACGGTCGGACAGGTGGCGGGCGCGGCCGGCGGGGAGGCGGGCGGCGGTGCGGGTCGTGGACAGCTTGTCGGCCGCGGTGCGCTCCTCGCGGGCGACGATGCTCCAGCGGCCGCGGGCCAGTGCCACCGGATACACGGTGCGGCCCGCGTTGCCCAGCAACTCGCCGGGGGACAGGCCGGCGGCGGCGAGTTGGCGCGCGGCGACCGAGTACGCGACGCCGGCCTGCGCGGCGTGTGCCCGCACGGCCCGGCGCCTGGCCCGATCGCGTGCGCTGCGCGACCGGGGCCGCTGCCGAGCCCCAGCTCCGCCCGGCGAGTCGCCACCGCCGGCGGCCGCGGCACCGCTCATGCCGGTTCCCGCGTCCCGCTCGGCTGGAGAAGGCTCAGCAGCCAGAGCGGCGCCGCGCGTGTCTCCCGGGGACACGCCCGGCACGCCTCCCGGACTCGCGCTGGCCGTATCTCCGGGCGCTGGCTGCGCCGCGTCGTCCGGAGGCGCGCCGGCCGTGTCTCCCTGCGTCGCGTCCGGCGGCGCGCCGGCCGTGCCTCCGCGCGTCGCGTCCGGAGGCTCGCTTGCCGTGTCTCCCGGCGTCGCGTCGGCGGCGGCCGGTGAGTGCCCGGCGTTTCCGGAGGTGCCGGCGGGCACGCCGGGCGAGGCGGCCGGGACGGGGGAGGTGGGGGGAATTGCCCCGTCCGCGGTGGGGTGGGGCGGTGGTGTGGGGGCCTGCGGTGCTTCAGCCATGACGAGTCCTCCGGCGTCGACCCACGCTCGCACCGATCGGACGGCGAATACCTCCGCCGGGCAGGTTGGAGCACAGCCCGGTCCGGTGCGCTGAGTCGGAGCCTCTTGGCCTCGGTCCCGGTCGGCGTGGGCGGCCGGGTAAGGCTCGGGCAGGCGCACTGCCCACCAACACAATACCGCCCCACCCGGCGCCCCGCCTGCCCCCGACGCGGCCGGAATCAGAGGGTGACGAAGGAGCGTACGGCCAGTGCGGAGCCGACCAGCAGGACCAGGGCCGCCGTGCCGGTCGGGGCGAGGCGGGTCAGGCGTTGCAGGCGGGCGTTCAGGCGAAGCTTCCCCGACCAGCGGTCGCGCAGGCGGATCAGCAGCAGGCCCGCGGCGGTCAGGACGGCGGCCATGCCGGCGCCGTACGCCAGCACGAGCAGCACGCCGAACCACGTGCGGCCAAGGCCGATCGCGCCGAGCAGGACGACCAGCGCGGACGGGCTCGGGACCAGGCCGCCGGCCACGCCCATGCCGACCAGCGCCAACCGGCTGGGCCGCTCGACACCATGCGAGTGACCATGCGAATGCGAGTGATCGTGCTCGTGATCATGCGAGTGGGAGTGGCCGTGGTCGCCGTGGTCGCCGTGCGAGTGCGAACGGCCGTGGTCAGCATCCCCATGACCGTGCCCGTGATCATGCGAATGGCCGTGGGCGCCGTCGCCGTGGGAGTGCGAATGGGAGCGGACACGGCGGCGGAGCATGCTCGCGCCGACCGCGGCGACCAGCAGGCCGCTCACGACGCCGAGCCACGCCAGGACCGTCTCGCCGGCCAGGCCGGCGATCGTGGTCAGGAGCAGGCCCAGGATCAGCACGCCGCCGGTGTGGGTCAGCGTGACCGTCGCGCCCACGGCGAGAGCGTCGCGGGGGCGGCCCTGCCGGCCCGCCAGGTAGGCGGCCATGACCGTCTTGCCGTGGCCCGGCAGCGCGGCGTGAGCGCCGCCCAGCACCAGGGCCAGCAGTACCGCCAGAAGACCGACCCACGGCGTCAGCGACCGCTCGCCGACCCAGCCCCGCAGCAGCGCCTCGGCGCGGGCCAGCGGGCCGGGGAGATTGGCGGCGGGCGCGGCGGCGTCCGTGGCGAGGGTGGCGCCGCCCGCGGCCAGGACCAGGTGTGCGCTGCGCACGTCCGGGGGCGAGCTCAGCAGGTCGTCGGGGTAGCTGCGCAGGCCGTCGGTGCGGCTCGCGGTGGGCAGCGGCGATGACTCCAGGTGTACACCATCGGCCGTTGCGGTCAGCTCACGCCAGCCGACCCGATCCTCGCGATAGCGGTTGGCCACGTCGATGGACGTGCCCGAGTAGGGGGCGGTCAGGGTGCAGGACAGGCGGCTGGTGCGCAGGCCGGCGGAACCGTCGGAGAAGGTCAGGTCCGACGAGGTGACGGTCCAATGCAGCACAGCAGCGTCGGCGCGCACGGAGAACGCGGCGGAGAACGCGGCGCACTCGGTCGCGGCGTTCAGGTCGGGCTGCTGCAGGGTCGGCAGCTCGGCGTAGTCGACGACCGCCGTGACGTCCACGCGGGACGGGGTGAAGGCGAGCGCGGCGAGCTGGTTGACGGAGAAGTTGCCGAGCGGGTGCGCGTGCGCGGTGCCGGGTGCGAAGAGCACGGCGAGCACGGGCAGGAGCAGCAGGACGAGGAGGCGGCGCATGTCAGGGCTCCAGCGTGGCCAGGGCGCGCTGGGCGGCCGGCGCGTCGACGGGGGAGAAGTGGGGGTTGAGCGACAGCGCGAGCTGCAGCTGCAGCTTGGCGGTGACGCGGTCGCCGGCGGCCAGGGCGATCATGCCGTGGTGGTACGCCACCGTCGGGTCGAGCTGGCCCAGGGCCTCGGCCCGCTGGATGTACGGCAGCGCCTCGGCGGGCCGGCCCGCGGCGTTGAGGCTCCACGCGACCATGTCGGCGACCTCGGCGAACTGGCGGCGGTCCCACTCGTGCTTGGCGAGCTCGGCGGCCTCGGCCGGGCGGCCGGCGGCCATGGCCAGGGCCGCGGCGCCGAGGTCGTCGGTGCCGCCGTTGGCGGTGAAGAGCTTGTGCGACGCCTCGGCCAGGCGCAGCGCCGGCGCCGGGTCCTTGCCCGCGGCGGTGAGCATGCGGGCCTGCTCGACGAGGGCGTCGACGGTCGGGGTGCGGGTCACGACCTTCTCGAGGTCCGCCAGGGCCGCGTCGAGGCGGCCGTCGGCGGCGTCGAGGCGGGCCTTGAGCTGCCACAGGCCGGCGATCGCGTCGTCGGCGGCGAGGCCCAGGGTCACTTCGGACGCGGCGGTGGCCAGGTCGCCGGCCATCCACGCCAGGGCGGCGAGGTGCTGGTGGCAGAAGGCGACGTCGGCGGGCTCGGTGGCCGCGGCGAGCGCCTTGCGCATGAGGTCGATCGCCTCGGTACGCCGGCCGTGCTGCTCCAGGTCGTAGGACGCCCGCGTGTACGAGGCGAGCCCGGGGCGCAGGTCGAGCATCCGCTGTACCGCATCCGAGGCCTCGGCGGGGTGGCCCAGCTGGGTCTCGGCGTCGGCGAGCACCCCGTAGGCGGTGTCGGAGTACGCGTCGGTGGCGAGCGCCTGCTGCGCGTAGCCCTTGGCGCCGGCGAAGTCGTGCCGGGCGTTGGCCAGGGCGCCGAGGCCGGCGAGTCCGAGCGCGTTGCCGGGGCGGACCTGCAGCGACTTCTGCAGCGCGCCCTCGGCCTTGGGGTAGTACGAGGGGTCGGCGACGGCGCGGGCCTGCTCCAGGTAGGCCGAGCCGAGCGCCGCCCACGCGGTCCAGTCGCCCGGCACCTTGCGCAGCCGCTCCTGGTAGGCGGCGATCGCCGCGGGGAGCTTGGCGGCGGGAGCCGCCGTCTGCGCGCTTTCACTCCAAACCGAAGATGATTCGGTACCGCGGGTGCGCCCGACGACCGCCCCGAGCCCGAAGAGCAGCGCGGCCGCCAGTACCACCGTCAGGATCATCCGAAGTCGCACTGCTTCCTCCAGGGTGTTCCGGGGCGGGCGGGCGCCCGCCCCGGGGAAACGGAACTCGGGTCAGGACAGCGGCGAGCGCCGGCGGCGCCACCAGCCGAGGAACAACGTGGCGCCGAGGCCGGCGGCCAGCGCCGAGGTGCCGACGGTGACGGCGGTCATGCCCATGCCCGACTCGAACGCCGACGGCTTGGCGTTGAGGGTGTCGGGCGACGCCGACGGCGAGGAGCCGGAGCCCGGGACGACCGCACCCGCGCCGGTCCCGCCGCCTTTGTTCACGGACTGCGCGTTCGGCAGCGCAAGGTACGGGAACTCGCCGGAGAACGTGTTGTCGTTCGCGTCGACCTTGTCGCCGGCCGCGAGCGCGTCGACGATCTTGCCGGTCTGTGCCGCGCCCTCGACCGCCTGCACCGAGATGTCCACGACGTCGTCGGTGAGCCGGCGGCCGTTCGGGAAGCCCTGCAGGTCGCCGCCGAGCACGCCGAGCCGGTTCGGCTGGGCGGTCACCGGGACGCTGAGGTTCAGCCGCAGCATCTCGGAGGGGCGGAAGTTCGCCGGGGTGACGTCGGCGTTGTTCAGCTGCGAGTTGAGGTCCGCCTTGATCGGGCCGTTCGCCTTCGTGGTGATGCCGGTCAGGAAGATCTCGACGAGGTCGTTGCGCGGCGACGGCGGTGCCGGCACCTTGTAGATGCCCTCGATGAGCTTCGGCAGCTCCGGGTCGGTGACCCGCTGCACGACGGCGGGGATGCCGGCGTCCTTGTCCGGGCCGATGGAGTTGAACGCGTCCTTGAGCTCCGCGGGCACGACGACCTCGTTGACGAGCGGGTTGCCCAGCCGGGAGACCTGCACGCGGTCGGCGTTGCGGATGTCGGTCGAGGCGTTGCCCGGGCCGGACAGGCGGGTCTTGGCCCGCTCGGTCGTCGTCCAGACGCCGATCACCGGGTTGCGCTTGGCGTCGCCCTTCAGGGCCACGTCGGAGAACGGCACCTGCAGCCCGATCGTGTTGACGTTGAAGCCGGCGAGGGTGTCCTGGCCGACCTCGCTCAGGTCGCCGCCGTAGAGCAGGTCGAACACCCGCAGGTCCAGGAAGAACGGGTCGTCGGCCTGGCCGGCGAAGACGTTCCAGCTGCCCGGCAGGCGCTTGTTGGCGTCGGCGCGCAGCTTCGCGTAGTCCGGCATGGTCGCCGGGCCGACCCGCGACGGGGCGACCGGCGCGCCGGAGATGCGGGTCTTGAACGGCTCGCCGTGGAACGACGACTCCAGGGTGTACGTCTGGCGGAACAGCAGGTTCTCGTCGTCGAGCGAGGTGACCGGGCCGTTGGCGTACAGGAAGGTCTTGCCGCCCCGCTTGTCGACGTTCTGGAACGTCCAGCGGAACACGGCGTCGGGCTTCGCGTCGCCGTCGCTGTCGACGTTGATGTTGTAGACGGCGTCGGTGGCGAACGGGTAGAAGTTGGGGCCGCCGTGGGGCTCCTCGAACGGCTGCCAGTTGGCGATGAACGTGACGTAGCCCGGCCGCTCCGGGCTGACGAACGCGTACAGGTCGGTGTTGTCGGCCGCCGGGTCGGCGGCGATGAGCGGCGCCTCCCGGTGACTCGACGCGGCCGAGGTCACCGGCCCCAGGCCGGCGAGGGCGACGCCGGCGGCCACCACCGTGGCGGCGCCGGCCCGCAGGACGGTTGCGAGTCGCATCTTGTGTGGTCCTCCCACATCCGGGGCGGTCCGGGCTGTCGAACCGCCTGCGGGAGGACTTCGATGCGATGGGAGCGGTGGCTGGGTCGCTGTGAGATTGCCGTCAGCGACCCATCCGGTCGCTCACCTGGCGCGAATCAGTTTCTTCAGTGGTGTACCCCGACCGCGCCGTACCCGTGCGAGACCTGGTCCTCGCCGGGGTCCGGACGCCAGTCGCCGATCCACACCAGGCCCGGGTCGAGCAGTTCGTAGCCGTCGAAGAGGCGCAGGATCGCATCGCGCGAGCGCGGGACGATGGGCGCGTTCGTCTGGCGGTACACCTGCTGCCCCTGCGCGGCCGGCGCCGCGTCGACCCCGTCGAGGGTCAGGTGCGACACCACGAGATGGCTGCCCGGCGCCGTCGCGTCGCGCAGCCGGGCGATGAGCCCCCACGGGTCGGCCTCGTCGGGGATGAAGTGCAGGATCGACACGAGCAGGATTGCGACCGGCTCGGCGAGGTCGAGGTGCCCGGCCACGTGCGGGTCGGCCAGCAGCGCCTCCGGGTCGCGCAGGTCGGCCAGGGCCACCGACACCCGCTGGTCGCCCTCGACCAGGGTGCGCGCCTGCGCCACGGCGACGGGGTCGTTGTCGACGTACACCACCCGCCCGCCGGTGTGCTCGTGCACGTTGCCCTGCGTCGGCAGCCCCGCGCCGATGTCCAGGAACTGCCGGATGCCCGCGTCGCCGAGGTGGCGCACCGCCCGCTGCATGAACCGCCGGTTGGTGCGTGCCGCGGCCGGCGTGTCGGGGAAGATGGCGAGGATCTTCTCCGCGGCCTCCCGGTCGGCGGCGAAGTTGTGGTAACCGCCGAGATAGTAGTCGTACATCCGGGCGACGTTCGGGACCGTGGCATCGATCGTCATGGCCGCAACCTTATTGGGCCCCGGGGGCGAATGTCGCCCTCGACTGTTGCTCTGCGGCAAGCAGTTGTAAGGTGGGAGACGTCCCACCCCGCACGGGTGACGTATTTCCCCTGCGGCCGGGCCCGTCCAGACAGGGGCGGCCTCCCCGGAGCGTGGTGACGCCGGAGGTCTGCGCCGGCGCTCGAAGACACGGGCGACCAAGGCGTTCTACGACCGGGTCCGACGCATCGCCTGCTTCATTGCAGGCATGCCCGTTCGCGCACCACCGAAACCCGGTGGATTCGTCGCGGCGCCGGTCATGCGGTACCGAATGGAGAGGCTGAACCCTGCCATGAGCACTGACGTGCGCAGCACCCTGAGCGGCTCGAACACCACCGCCACGCACCAGCACGGCACCCGCGGCACCCGCGCGAGCGACGCCCAGGCCAAGGCGCTGCTGTCCCTGCTGGCCGACCTGGCACCCGGCGCCGACCGCGAGCGGGTCCGCGGGCGGCTGGTCGAGCTGTACATGCCGCTGGCCGAGTACCTGGCCCGGCGCTTCCGCAACCGCGGCGAGCAGCTCGACGACCTCGTCCAGGTGGCCAACCTCGGCCTGATCAAGTCCGTCGACGGCTTCGACCCGAACCGCGGCGCCGCCTTCACCAGCTACGCGATCCCGATGATCGTCGGCGAGCTCAAGCGCCACTTCCGCGACAAGGGCTGGGACGTGCGCGTCCCGCGCCGCCTGCAGGAGCTGCGACTGCAGATCGGCAAGGTCTCCGGCGACCTCGCGCAGGACCTCGGCCGCTCGCCGACCGTCGCCGACCTGGCCACCCGCCTGGGCGTGTCGGAGGAGGAGGTCATCGAGGGCCTGGACTGCGGCCAGGCGTACCGCGCCCTGTCCCTCGACGCCCCCGTCGGCGACGGCGAAGGCGGCACCAACGGCCTCGGCGACCTGCTCGGCGACGACGACCCCGACATGCGCAACGTCGAGAACCGCGAGGCGCTGCGCCCCCTGCTCGCCCGCCTGCCCGAGCGCGAGCAGAAGATCATCGCGATGCGCTTCCACGGCAACCTGACCCAGTCGCAGATCGCCGCGGAGCTGGGCATCTCCCAGATGCATGTGTCCCGCCTGCTTGCGGGCGCGCTGCGCAATCTCCGGGAGCAGCTGACCCGCGAGGACTGAGTTTGGGTGTTTCCTGCCCCGCGGCGGGCCCCGTACCCCGTACCTTGGGTCCGGGGGTGGGCAAATTGGGCAAATCACGCGAACTGAAGTGGGTGCTGCGCCCGGACCGCGGCGACAGCGACCAGGCCTGGCGGACGCCACGAGGGTCCGGCTGAGGCTCTAGGGTGTTCGGGATGGGGAGCACGTTCGAGATCGTCTGCGAGATCGAGCCGCCGACGAGGCCGGACATCCGCCACGTGCGGCACCAGATCGGGGTCCTGTCCCCGGTCGCGCACGCGTTCCTCATCCCGGACAACCGCATCGGCCGCGCCACGGTCTCGAGCATCGCCGTGGCCCACGAGGTCACGGCCATGGGCGGGCGCGGCATCGCCTGCCTGAACTCCCGCGACCGCAACCTGCTTGGCTTCCAGCGCGACATGCTGACGGCCGCCGCGTACGGCGTGCACGAGTTCCTGTTCGTGCACGGCGACAAGCCTTCGGCGGGCACGCGCAGCCCCGACCTGACCGTCCGCACGATGATCGCCGAGGCCCGGTCGGCGACCTACATGCGCCCGCGCATCGGCGTGGCCGCGGGCCTGCGCCCCTTCCCGTCGTGGAAGCGCGAGGCCGACGTCGTCTTCGCCCAGATGTGCTTCGACGTCGAGGCCCTGCTGCGCTGGCGGGAGAGCGCCGCGCTGACGCAGCCCGTGTACGCCGGCGTGCTCGTCCTGGCCAGCGCCGCCATGGCCCGCCGCCTGTCCGCGACGATCCCCGACCTCGACATCCCGCCCGCCCTGATCGACCGCGTCGACGCCGACCCCCGCGCGGGCGTGGACGCGGCCTGCGAGCAGATCGAAACGCTGCGTGACAGCGGCGCCTTCGACGGCGTCCATCTGGTCACGGTGTCGCGTTACCGCGAGATCGCCATGACGTTGGAACACAGAACGTGAAGGCATGGTAACGAACGGCGAGTGGATCTCCATCCGATTTGGTGGCATGGTCTAGCGTGTTAGGTGAGAACGGAGCGGCACCGCCCGGGTCCCGCGGTCGCGATGGTGCAAAGTCCTCGCACACCGGCCTTTGTCCCCACGGTCACTGATTCGCGGCCTGCTGCGCACCTGCGGAGTCCGACGGTGCCTACGGGGATGAGCGCCGAGAACCTGCACATCGTCGGGTGCGCCGCTGTGGGTCTTGAGGGGGCGTGGGTGGAGCGAAGCTCCCACACCGCGAGCGCAGCGAGCTGAAATACAGCTCAGCGGTGGAATACCTGGCGGTACGTCGCCGGGCTCACGCTCGTCTGGCGCGAGAAGTGCGTGCGCAGGTTCGCCGGCGTGCCGAAGCCGGTGCGGTGCGCGATCCGCTCGATCGAGTCGTCCGTCGTCTCGAGCAGCTCCTGCGCCAGGCGCACCCGCTGGCCGACGAGCCACTGCAGCGGGCTCGTGCCGACGCTCTCGCGGAAGCGGCGGGCGAACGTGCGCGGGCTCAGCCGGGCCTCGCGGGCCAGGTCGGCGACGGTCAGCGGCTGGTCTAGGCGGTGCCGCGCCCAGTCCAGCGCGCCGCCGAGGGCGTCGGGGGAGCGCGGGCGCGGCGGCGGCGTCGCGAACTGGGACTGGCCGCCGTCGCGGTGCGGCGGCACGACCATCCGGCGCGCCACCTCGTTGGCGACCGCGGCGCCGTGGTCGAGGCGGACCAGGTGCAGGCACAGGTCGATCGCGGCGCCCGTGCCGGCGGAGGTGAACACGGTGCCGTCCTGCGTGTAGAGCACGTCCGGATCGAACGTCACGCGCGGGTAGCGCTGGGCGAAGTCGAACGCGTTCATCCAGTGCGTCGTGGCGCGGCGGCCGTCGAGCAGGCCGGCGGCGGCCAGCACGTAGGCGCCGGTGCAGATCGCGACGATCCGCCGGCCCCGCTCGTGTGCGGCGCGCACGACCTCGACCAACTCCGGCGGCGGCTCCACCTGCCGGGCCCGCGCGAACGCCGGCAGGATCAGCGTGTCGGCGTCGGCCAGCGACGCCAGCGGGTACGGGGCGTCGATGCTCAGGCCCGAGCGCGCCGGGTGGCGGCCGGGTGATGTGGCGGCGAAGCGCAGCTCGTACCACGGGTCGGCGAGGTCGGCGCGGTCGATGCCGAACACCTCGCACGGCACGGCCAGCTCGAACACGGGCATGTCCGGGGTGACGGCGATGCCCACGACGTGACGGGTCCCCATGGCAGGAATCTATCCCAGAACGGCATTCCTGCCACTCGTGCTGCCCGCGGTACCGGACGATGATCTGCTCGTGATGAACGTTCCGCAGGGTGCGGCCCTGTCCATCGGGGCCGTGCTGGGCACCGGCGTGATCGCCCTGCCCGCGCTCGCCGCGCAGACCGCCGGGCCCGCCTCCCTGATCGCCTGGGCGGTGCTGGTCGCCCTGTCCGTGCCCCTGGCCGCGACCTTCGCCGCGCTCGGCGCCCGATACCCCGACGCCGGCGGGGTCGCGACCTACGCGCGCAACGCGTTCGGGCACCGGGCCGCCGCCGTCGTGGGCTGGTCCTTCTACTTCGCCGTGCCCGTCGGCGCGCCGGCCGCGGCGCTGTTCGGCGGCGAGTACGTCGCCGCGGCCCTCGGTGGCGGCACCCGCACGGCGCTGCTGACCGCGGCGGGGCTGATGCTCGCCGTGACCGCCGGCAACCTCGGCGGCGTGCGCGTCTCCGGCAAGCTGCAGCTGGGGCTGGCCGCGCTGCTCGTCACCCTGCTGCTCACCGCCACGCTGACCGCGCTGCCGCACGCGCGGGCGGCCAGCCTGCACCCGTTCGCGCCGCACGGCTGGTGGGCGATCGGGCCGGCCGCGGCCGTGCTCGTCTGGGGGTTCGCCGGCTGGGAGGCGGTCACGTCCCTGGCCGCCGACTTCCGCCGGCCGCAGCGGGACCTGCCCCGGGCCACCGGGATCGCGCTGGTCGTGGTCGCCGTGCTGTACCTCGGCATCGCCGCCGCCAGCATCCTCGTCCTCGGGCCCGCCATCTCCACCACCAACGCACCCCTCGCCGAGCTCCTCGCGATCGGCGTCGGCGGGCAGGTGCGCACCATCGCCGCCGGCGCCGCGCTGCTGCTCACGCTCGGCACGATGAACGCCTACTACGCCGGTGCCGCCAAGCTCGGCGCGGCGCTGGGACGCGACGGCGCGCTGCCGGCGTGGTTCGGCCGGGGCGCCGCGCCCGGGTCGGTGCCCCGCCGCAGCCTGCTCGTCGTGGCGCTGCTCGGCGCCGTGTCGCTCACGGTCGTCACCGCGACCGGGACCGGCACCAAGGCCCTCGTGCTGCTCACGAGCGGGTGTTTCGTCCTGGTGTACCTCATGGGCTCAGCCGCCGCGATCAAGCTCCTGCCGCGGCGAACCCTCGCCCGGTGGTGCGCGGTCGTGGCCCTCGCGTCGTCGATCGGCCTGATGCTGGTCACCGGCTGGTACGTCCTGGGCACCCTCGTGATCGCCGCCGGCGCCCTGGTCTACGCCGGGCGGAGGAGGCCGGAGAAAAATCCGGCCGAGAATTCCGGACGGGCTGTCGATTCGGTCCCGGCCTGATTGACGTAGGAGTGACAGTGACACCTACGCAGCAATGAAGGAGCCCACGATGGCCCAGTACCTGATCCTGATCTACGAGGACGAGTCCGGCTACGAGAACCCCGACCCGGAGGTGTGGCAGCAGGCGATGGAGGCTCACGGCCGCTTCGCCGAGCAGGTCGTCGAGCTCGGCGGCACCCTCGCCGGCGGCAACGCCCTGCAGCCGACCCCGACCGCGACGTCGATCCGCGGCGACGTCGTCACCGACGGCCCGTTCGTGGAGACCAAGGAGGTCCTCGGCGGGTACTACCTGATCGACGCGCGCGACCTCGACCACGCCCTCGAGATCGCCAAGCTGTGCCCGGCGCCCTTCGGCGGCGTCGAGGTCCGCCCGGTGATGGTCTTCGAGTAGGAACGCATTCGACCGCGACATGTCCGATAACGACGCAGCCGGCGTCCGGTCGGCGATCGCCGACGCGCACCGTCGCGAGTGGGCCCGCGTGCTCGCCGCGACGGTGCGCGTCGCGCGCGACCTGGACCTGGCCGAGGAGTGCGTGCAGGACGCGTACGTCTCGGCGATGGACGCCTGGCTGCGCCAGGGCGTGCCCGCCAATCCCGGCGCGTGGCTCACCACCGCCGCGCAGCGCCGCGCGCTGAACGCGCACCGCCGCGCGGCGACGTTGCGCTCGAAGCTGCCGCTGCTGCTCGTACCGGACAATCCGGAAACCTCCGACGAGCACGATGCGTTTCCGGACGACCGGCTGCGGCTCGTGTTCACCTGCTGCCACCCGGCGCTGGCCCGCGAGGCCCAGCTCGCGCTCACGCTGCGCCTGGTCTGCGGCCTGAGCACGGCCGAGATCGCCCACGCGTTCCTGGTCAGCGAGCCCACGATGGCCGCCCGGGTGACCCGCGCGAAGAAGAAGATCGCCGCGGCGCGCATCCCCTACCGGGTGCCGGCGGAGGAGGAGCTGCCGGAGCGCCTCGACGCCGTGCTGACCGTCGTGCACCTCGTCTTCACCACCGGCCACGCCGCCCCGACCGGCGACGCGCTGCTGCGCCACGACCTCGTCGAGCGGGCCCTGGACCTGGCGGCCACGCTGTGCACCCTGATGCCCGACGAGCGCGAGGCGCTGGGCCTGCGGGCGCTCATGCTGCTGCACGACGCCCGCCGCGCCACCCGGGTCGGCGCCGACGGGCGCCTGCTGCTGCTCGAGGAGCAGGACCGCAGCCGCTGGGACGCCGCGCAGATCGCCGAGGGCCTGCGCCTGGTCCGCGCCGCCCTGCACGGCGGGCGCCCGGGCCGCTTCGCGCTGCAGGCCACGATCTCGGCGATCTACACGGAGGCGCCCAGCTACGCCGAGACCGACTGGAAGCAGTTGCGCGACGTGTACGACCTGCTGCTGTCGGCCTGGCCGTCCCCGGTCGTCGCGCTCAACCGGGCCGTGGTCGTGGCGATGCTGGACGGCCCGGCGGCGGGCCTGGGCCTGATCGACGGGCTGGCCGGCGATGCGCGCCTGGCCGCCTACCACTACCTGCCGGCCGCGCGGGCCGACCTGCTGCGCCGCCTCGGCCGCTACGCCGAGGCGCGCGCCGCCTACGACGCCGCGATCGCGCTGTGCGACAACGCGGTTGAGCGGGAGTTCCTCAACGCGCGGCGGAACACGGACGGGCCGTCACCCCACTCCCCGAGGTGACGGCCCGTCCGCCGCGCCTGACCGGCCCGTGGCAGTACCGGATCGGCGCTGTGTATCCGGCTCAGGAGGCCGCCGGATCGATCTCGTGCCGGCCCGGCTTGACGAGCGAGGCGATCCCGCCGATGAGGGCCATGCCGATGGCCAGCCAGAACACGATCATCAGGCCGTCGTGGAACGGGCCCGAGACCAGGTGCGGGAAGAACTCGCGGCCGGTCAGCGTGGCCGCGTTCGCCGGCGGCAGCTGGCCCAGCAGCTGCGGGCCGAGCAAGGACTGGATGGGGTTGTACCCGAGGAACGCCGCGAACAGCGTGCCCACCGGCGGCAGGCCGGCGATCTGGGCCGCGGCGGCCGGCGGGACGCCCTGCCCGGTGAGGCCGGTGCTCAGCGAGTCCGGCAGCGAGCTGGACAGCCCGGCGATCATGAGCGAGAAGAACACGCCGATCGACAGCACCATGCCGGCGTTCTGGAACGTGGCCCGCATGCCGGACGCCGCGCCGCGCAGGTGCGCCGGGACGCTCGACATGATCAGCGAGGTGTTCGGCGCGGCGAACAGCCCGCCGCCGAGCCCGTTGAGGAACACCAGCAGCGCGAACGCCCAGTAGCTGAAGTCCGTCGGCAGGATCAGCAGGCCACCGAAGGAGATCGCCATGACGAGCAGCCCGACGGCGGCGAACAGCCGCGGCCCGTACTTGTCCGACAGGTGCCCGGCCATCGGGCCGGCGGCGAGGAAGCCGACGGTCAGCGGCAGCAGGTAGATGCCGGCCCACAGGGGCGTGGACTCGTAGGAGTACCCGTGCAGGGGCAGCCAGATGCCCTGCAGCCAGATGATCAGCATGAACTGCAGGCCGCCACGGGCGATCGAGGCGAGCAGCCCGGCGATGTTGCCCGACGCGAACGCGCGGATCTTGAACAGGCCGAGCGGGAACATCGGCTCGTTGACCCGCCGCTCGATCCAGGTGAACAGCCCGAGGATGACCACGCCGCCGATGAGCCCGGCCAGCACCCACGGGTTGGTCCAGCCCTGGCTGTGCCCGCCGTAGGGCTGGATGCCGTACGTGATGCCGGCCAGCAGCGCCGTGAGCCCCGCGGCGAAGGTGAGGTTGCCCCACCAGTCGATCCGTCCGGGCCGTCGCAGGCCGGTGTCGTGGAGGCTGCGGTACGCCCACAGGGTCCCGATCACGCCGATGGGCACGTTGACCCAGAAGATCGCGCGCCAGTTCCACTCGGCGAGCAGCCCGCCGAGGACGAGGCCGATGAACGAGCCCGCGATGCCGGCCACGATGTTCACGCCGAGGGCCATGCCGCGCTGGGCGGCCGGGAACGCGTCGGTGAGGATCGCGGCGGAGTTGGCCATGAGCATCGCGCCGCCGACGGCCTGCAGCACCCGCCAGCCGATGAGCCACATCGCGCCACCGCCGCCGTCGAACGGGTCCAGCGACAGGGCGATCGAGGTGACGGTGAACAGCGCGAACCCGGCGTTGTAGATGCGCACCCGGCCGTACATGTCGCCGAGCCGGCCGAGCGTCACCACGAGCACCGCGCTCACCAGCATGTACCCCATGAGCATCCACAGCAGGTAGGACACGTTGCCGGGGCTGAGCGGGTTGAGGTGGATGCCGTTGAAGATGGCCGGCAGCGAGATGAGCACGATCGAGGCGTTGATCGTGGCGATGAGCATGCCCAGGGTCGTGTTCGACAGCGCCACCCATTTGTAGTGCGGGTGGTCCGTGCCGCCGGACAGCGCACCCCGGAAGCCGGACTTCTTGGCGCCCTCGAGGGTGTCGGTCACTTGGCGAGCCTCTCCAGCGCCGGCAGCGCGGCCGCGATCAGCGCCTGGTCTTCGTCGGAAAGATCCGCGAGCAGGACGGCGAGGTGCTCCGCCCGGACGGCTCGGCGCCGTTCGAGCAGCACGATCCCGGCGGGCGTGACCTGTACCAGCACGACGCGCCCGTCGGCGGGGTCGGCGGCCCGGGAGGCCAGCCCTTCCCGCTCCAGGCGCTGGACCAGCTGGGTCATCGCGGGCTGGGTGACGCCCTCCGCGGTGGCGAGCTCGGTGAGTCGCCGGGGTCCTTCACGTTCAAGTCGCCGCAGCGTCGAGGCGGCCGTGAGGCTGATGTCGTTGGGTGGATTGCCCTGCCGCAGCATGCTGAAGAGCCGCTCGACGGCGACCGTCAGCCGCGCAGGGTCGAGTCCGGTTCGGGCAGCGGGCATACCTCAATACGTATCACGCACTTATAGAAGCCACTTATACAATGCGACCAAGTTCACCCACCCTTGACAAAGATCGACGCAGGCCAATGCTCTCGGCAAGCCGGGTGGCCGCACCCGCGTTCGTGACGAACACGTTCGTCAGCCCCGGGTCGGGCGAGTCCGGGTCGCGTTCGTGACGAACATGTTCGTCAGCCGCGGGCCGAGCGAGTCTGAGTCGCGTTCGTGACGAACATGTTCGTCAGCCCCGGGCCGGACGAGTCTGGTCGCGTTCGTGACGAACGCGTTCGTCAGCCCCGGGCCGAGCGAGTCTGGGTCGCGTTCGTGACGAACGCGTTCGTCAGCCGCGGGTCTTTCGGGGTGGGTGGGGTGGATCGCGAACGCGTTCGTCACGAACGTGGTTCAGGCCGTCCAGCGGGTCGCGCGGGGTGGTTGCGGGTCGTATTGGGTGGCGCGGTCGTGTTCGTGACGAACGTGTTCGTCAGCCGCGGTCCGGGTGGGTCTGGGCCGTGTTCGTGACGAACGTGTTCGTCAGCCGCGGGCTGTTTCGGGTGGGTTGGGTGGATCGCGAACGCGTTCGTCACGAACGTGGTTCAGGCCGTCCGGCGGGGTCGTGCGGGGTGATTGCGGGTCGTGTTGGGTGGCGGTCGTGTTCGTGACGAACGCGTTCGTCGGCCGCGGGTCCTTTCGGGGTGGGTTGGGGCGGATCGCGAACGCGTTCGTCACGAACGTGGTTCAGGCCGTTCGGCGGGGTCGCGCGGGGTGGTTGCGGGTCGTGTTGGGTGGCGCGGTCGTGTTCGTGGCGAACGTGTTTGTGGCGAGCGTGTTCGTCGGGCAGGGCTCGGGCGGGTCTAAGCCGTGTTCGTCGCGAACGTGTTCGTCATCCGCGGGTCGGTGGGTCTGGGTCGTGTTCGTGACGAACGTGTTCGTCGGGCGTGGGCCGGGTGGGTCTGGGTCGTGTTCGTGACGAACGTGTTCGTCGGGCGTGGGCCGGGTGGGCCTGGTCGTGTTCGTGACGAACGCGTTCGCTGCCGCAGCCGATTCCGGGTGGGCCGGCGGTCGGTGCGAACGCGTTCGTCGCGAACGTGGTCAGGCCGGCTGGCGGGCCGCGCGGCGGCGGTTTACCAGGCGGGCGATGGGCTCTGCGGCGCGGGCCGCGATCGGGCCGACGATGGCGAGGATCAGGACGTACGCCGCGGCCAGCGGGCCCAGCTTCTCGTTGGTGCCGGCCGCGACCGCCAGGCCGGCGATGACGATGTTGAACTCGCCGCGGGGGAGCAGTGCGGCGCCGGCGCGGATGCGGCCGGTCAGGGCCACCCCGGCGCGGCGGGCGGCGATCCAGCCGGTGGTGAGCTTCGACAGGACGCCGCACAAGGCGAGCAGCGCGGCGATGCCGAGGACCGGCGGGAGGGCGCGCGGGTCGGTCTGCAGGCCGAAGAAGACGAAGAAGACGGCCGCGAACAGGTCGCGCAACGGGGTCAGCAGCTGGCGTGCGGTGTGGGCCAGGGGGCCCGACAGAGCGATGCCGACCAGGAACGCGCCGACGGCGGCGGAGACCTGGAGCATCTCGGCGGCGCCGGCCACGAGGACGGTCAGGCCGAGGACCTTGAGCAGCAGCACCTCGTCGGACTCGCTGGCCACGAAACGTTCGACGACGCGGCCGTAGCGCAGGGCGATCAGCAGGACGAAGCTGATCGTTGCCGCGGCGATCGCCAAGGTCGCGCTGCCGCCGAGCCAGCCGACGCCGGCCAGCAGGGCCGTGAGGATCGGGAGGTACAGCGCCATCATCAGGTCCTCGAAGACCAACAGTGACAGCACGACCGGGGTCTCGCGGTTGCCGAGCCAGCCGAGGTCGCCGAGGACCTTGGCGGTGATGCCGGACGACGTCACGTACGTGACGCCGCCGAGTGCTACCGCGGCCACCACGCCCCAGTCGAGGATCAAAGCCGTGGCCACGCCCGGTGCGGCGTTGAGGACGAGGTCGATCAGGCCGGCGGGGGCCGAGGAGCGCAGGGTGCCGACGAGCTCCGGTGCCGTGTACTCCAGGCCGAGCGTGAACAGCAGGAGGATGACGCCGATCTTCGCGCCGGCGGAGATGAACTCGGCGCTGGTGGTGAGGGGCAGGACGCCGCCGGCGCCGAAAGCGAGGCCGGCGATGAGGTACAGGGGGATCGGGGAGATCGAGAAGCGCAGGGACAGTGCGCCGAGCAGGCCGAGGGCGAGGATGACGCCGCCGAGTTCCACGAGGATGGTGTCGTGGTGCATGGGCGGTCTATCCGTCCGTCAGCAGGGTCGCGACGCCCTCGACGCCGGCGGCGGTGCCGACCACCACGACGAGGTCGTTCGCCAGCAGGCCGAAGTCGGGGCGAGGGCTCGCGATGACGTCGTTGCCCCGCACCACGGCGACGATCGAGGCGCCGGTGCGGGTGCGGGCGCGCGTGTCGCCGAGGGTCCGGCCGTCGTACGGCGAGCCGGCGGCGAGGACCAGCTGCTCGGTGACGAGGCCGGCGACCTGGCGCTGCATCTCGGCGAGCTGCTCGACGATGCGGGCGGTGCCGAGGTACTCGGCGATCGCGTTGGCCTCGTCGGCCGATAGTGCTACCGACACCACGCTGGTATCGGGGTCCTCTTTGTCGTAGACGACGAGGTCGCGCCGGCCGGTGCGGTGCGACACGATGCCGATGCGCCGGCCGCGTGCGGTGGTGACCACGTGGCTGGTGCCGATACCGGGCAGATCGATGCGCTCGACGTCCATGCCCCATGGTATCGAGCAAATGATCTAGGAAATTTGTCGGTTCAATGAAGATTGCGCGATCGACGAGACCAAGCCCACAAGAACGAGACCGAGCCCACAAGAACCAGCGCGGTTACGTTACCAAAGCGGCCGCCAGGTCGCGGGTCGCGCGCTGCACGCACTCGGCGACGTCCTCGGCGTGGTCGTGGGTCAGGCGCGACAGCGGGACCGCGACGCTGATCGCGTCGGTCACCGGCAGCCCGCGCACCTGGACCGCGGCGGCGATGCAGCCCACGCCGGGGATCAGTTCGCCGCGTTCGTAGGCCCAGCCACGCTCGCGGCAGTCGGCGAGGGTGGCGTAGATCTCGCCGCGGTCGACGGCGGAGTCGATGGTGTGTGCCTGGATGCCCTCGTCGAGCATCGCGTCGATCTCGGCGCGGGGGCGCCACGCGACGATCGCCCGGCCGCTGGCCGCCGTCAGGGTGGGGTAGCGCCGGCCGATCATCGGGCCGGCCAGGTCGTGCGAGGACTCGCGGCTGGCCAGGCACACGATCGAGGCCCCGTCGAGGCGCACCAGGCGCACCGACTCGTCGAGCTGGTCGCGGACCCGGGACAGGATCGGGCCGGCCACGCGCGCGGCGCGGTCGCCGGAGAGGTAGGCGCTGCCGGGGCGCAGCGCCCCGACCCCGATCGCGAAGGACTGGCCGTCGGCGTCGGCGTCGACCCAGCCGCGGGCGATGAGCCGCTCGAGGCGTCCACGCAGGATGCCCTCGGGTAAGCCGATCTGGCGCACCAGGGCGTCGAAGGTCATGCGGTCCGGGGCGGCGGCGAGACGCTCCAGCAGGTCGAGGGTGGGGCTCTCATCGGCCATTCGAAATGTGTTTCCCGCTGGCCGTGGATTCAAACATGGTGGCGGCCTTCGTTTTGGGACTGTTACCCAGATTACATGAAGATAATCGTTATCCTGGATGGGTTCCAGTCTAGACCCTGCGTGCACGCCCCTCCCGCCCGCCGGGTTTCACGAGCGGGAACGGCAGCGTCTCGCGGATCGTGCGGCCGGTGAGCAGCATGACGAGGCGGTCGACGCCGAGGCCGAGGCCGCCGCTGGGCGGCATCGCGAACTCGAACGCGTCGAGGAAGTCCTCGTCGAGCTCCATCGCCTCCGGGTCGCCGGCCGCGGCCCGCAGCGACTGCGCGGTCAGCCGGGCCCGCAGCTCCACGGGGTCGACCAGCTCGGTGTACGCCGTGCCGAGCTCCATCCCGAAGGCGACGAGGTCCCAGCGCTCGGCCAGCCGCGGGTCGGCCCGGTGCGCCCGGGTCAGCGGCGAGACGTCGACGGGGAAGTCGGTGTAGAAGGTCGGGTGGAGCGTGGCGCCCTCGACCAGGTGCTCGTAGAGCTCGAGGACGAGCTGGCCGTGCGTCCACGCGTCCTGCCACGGCACGTGCAGCTTGTCGGCGAGCTCGCGCAGCTCGGCCACGCTCGCCGCGGGCGTGACATCGGTGCCGGCGGCCCGCGACACCGCGGCGTAGACGGGCACGACCGGCCACTCCTCGCGCAGGTCGATGACCTCGTCGCCGCGGCGCAGCACCACGTCGTCGCCGGCCGCGGCCAGGATCAGCTCCCGGGCCAGGGCGCGCATCGTGGTGTAGTCGCCGTAGGCCTCGTAGGCCTCCAGCATCGTGAACTCGGGGTTGTGGGTGGCATCGACGCCCTCGTTGCGGAAGTTGCGGCCGATCTCGAACACCCGCTCCACGCCGCCGACGGCGAGGCGCTTGAGGTACAGCTCCGGCGCGATGCGCAGATAGAGCCGCATGTCGTAGGCGTTGCTGTGCGTCAGGAACGGCCGGGCGTTGGCGCCGCCGTGCACCGGCTGCAGCACCGGGGTCTCGACCTCGACGTACCCGCGCCCGTGCAGCGCCGTGCGCAGCGCGAAGGTCACCGCCGAGCGGGTGCGCACCATGTCGCGGGCCGGGCGGTTGACGATGAGGTCGACGTGCCGGCGGCGCACCCGGGCCTCCGGGTCGGCAAGGCCGCGGTGCTTGTCCGGCAATGGCTGCAGGCACTTCGCGGTGAGCTCCCAGCGCTCGGCGAACACCGACAGTTCGCCGCGTCGCGTGGTACCGACCTCGCCGCAGATCCCGACGTGGTCGCCCAGGTCGACCGTCGCGGCGAAGCCGGGCCTGCCCTCCTGCGTGGTCACCACGATCTGCACGTCGCCGGTCCAGTCCCGCAGCGTGGCGAAGCACAGCGCCCCGTGGTCGCGCAGGCGCACCACCCGCCCGGCGACCGACACCCGCTCGCCGGTGCGCGAGTCCGGTGCCAGGCCCTCGCGTCCGTCGCGCACCTGCGCCACCGAGTGCGTGCGCCCGAACCCCGGCGGGTACGGCTCGACGCCGGCGGCGCGCAGCGTGTCGAGCTTGGCGATGCGGATGCGCACCTGCTCGGGGCGCCGGCGCGCCTCGGCGCCCGGGGCCGGGGCGGGCTCCTCGGCGACGATCAGCTCCCGGGGCTCCTCCGCCGCCGGCCGTGCGGCGCCACGGCGCAGGAGGGTGCGCAGCCGCGGTACCACCACGAAACCCTCGGCGGCGCCCGAGGCCAGCCCGACCTTGGGCAGGTCCCGCACGTCCTCGAAGCACAGGAACCGCGGCAGCCACTGCGGGTTGTACTTCACGTTCGAGCGGTACAGCGACTCGAGCTGGAACCAGCGCGACGCCACCAGCAGCAGCGCCCGCCACAGCCGCAGCACCGGCCCGGCGCCGATGCGCGCGCCCTCCTCGAACACCGCGCGGAACACGGCGAAGTTCAGCGACACCCGGTGCACGCCGATGCGGGGCGCCTCGCGCATGAGGGTGGCCACCATGTACTCGATCAGGCCGTTGTCCGACTGCCGGTCGCGGCGCATGAGGTCCAGCGACAGCCCGCCCGCGCCCCACGGCGTGAACGACAGCAGCGCCACCGCCCGCCCGTCGCGGTCGTGGGCCTCGACGAGCACGCAGCGCCCGTCGTTGGGGTCGCCGAGGCGGCCCAGCGCCATCGAGAAGCCGCGCTCGGTCTCGGTGTCGCGCCACCGGGCCGCGAGCTCGATGATCCGCGCCATCTCCTCGGGGCCGATCTCGGCGTGGCGGCGGATGCGCACCGTATACCCGGCCCGCTCGACCCGGTGTACCGCCTGGCGCACCTGACGTAGCTGGGGCGAGTCGAGGTCGAAGTCGCGCACGTGCAGGATCGCCTCGTCGCCGAGTTCGATGACCCGCAGCCCGGCCCGCGCGAACGCCGTCGCGCCCTCCTCGCTCGCGCCCATGACGGCGGGCGTCCAGGCGTACTCCCGCGCCTCCTTGAGCCACGCCTCGATCGCCGGCGGCCAGGCGTCGGGCTCGCCGAGCGGGTCGCCGCTGGCCAGCGACACGCCGAACACCACCCGGTAGGTCACCGCCGAGCGCCCCGACGGCGACATGATGACCTCCTTGTCGCGGCGGGTGGCGAAATACCCGAGCGAGTCGCGCTCGCCGTGCTCGGCCAGCAGCCGGCGCACCGCGCGCTCCTGCTCCGGGTCGAGCGCGGCGATCATCCGCTGCGAGCGCAGCAGCACGAAGAAGGCGGCGAACAGGGCGATCGCGCCGAACGTGCCCAGCACCAGGTTGACCCAGCCCGGCGCCCGCCCGTGCCGGCCCACGTCGAAGCCGAAGGCGCCGCCGAGCACGATTCTTCCGCTGTACAGCAGCCGCTGCGTCCCGGCGCCCAGCGAGCCCGGGAACATCTCGACCAGGCCCCAGCCGACGATCGTGAACGCGACGAGCAGCGCGCCGAGCGTGGCCAGGGCCTTGGGCAGGCTGGCGCGCTGGACCCTGGCCCGGAACTCGCCGCGGGCCAGCCACAGCACGCCGAGCAGTACGGCGGTCACCGCCAGGTTGGTCGCCGCCGCGGCCGTGCCGTGGAAGGGCAGGCGCAGCTCGTGCGCCTCGGCACCGCGCTCGCCGAGGTCGGACAGCACGAACGCGTCGAACAGCCCCTGCAGTACGAACACGGTCGCCAGCAGCCAGAAGGTGATGTTCTTGCGGTTGTGCACGCCGGCGGCGAGCATGATGAGGAACGCGGCGTAGCCGACGTTGGCCGGCGCCGGCACCAGCAGCGCGTCGATGCTCGCGCGCACCGGGTGCACCCGCGCGCCCAACGCCGCGCTGACCGCGGCGACGGCGCACAGGACCGCCACGACCATCAGCCCGCCGGCGAACCAGTCGGGAATGCGCGCTCGCTTCACCGGGACATCATGCCCCGCTTCCTCAGCCGTGTTCTTGGATGTACCGCTTCGGGTCCTTGTCGGTGAACGTGAGCCCCCTGCCGCTCGGGTGCTCGCCGTAGAACGCCAGCCAGCGTTCGCCCAGCTCGAGGCGCAGGTCCAGGCCCGCGTGGCGGCGGAAGTCGGGCAGCACCTCGTCCTCCTCCTCGGCGAGGTGCTCGCTGTTTTCCTTCCGGGCCTCCCAGACGGCCTTCCACCAGGCGTCGGACCCTACCGGCCGGGCGCGCGCGGCCTCGATCGCGTCGCGGATCTTGTTGTGGTCGCGGATCGCGTCGTCGGTCTCCTCCGCGGCGTCCTCGGTGTGCTGACGCAGCAGATGGGGGTACAGGATGAGCTCCTCCGCCTCCGCGTGGATCTCCAGGTGCAGGGCGAGGGTGTCCCACACGGCGGCGAGCTGCTCAGCGTCCTGGGCGTCGTCGAGGCGCGCGAAGCCCCGCCGGAAGGCGGCGTGGTCGTCGAGGATGAGCGCGGTGATGTCGTCCATGACCGCAAACATCACCCCTTTGGGGCGGGCCCAAACTCCATCGGGTGCTCCAGCGCGCGCTCGATCGCCGCGCACACCGTCTCCACGACCGTGACCCGCGCCGTCGGCTTGTCGTCGGCGGCCACGATCTGCCACGGCGCCGCCGGGTGGTCGGTGCGCTCCAGCATGTCCTCGACCGCCCGCTTGTACTGCGGCCGCTTCTTGCGGTTGCGCCAGTCCTCGTCGGTGAGCTTCCACGAGCGCAGTAGGTCCCCGGCCCGGCTGTTGAACCGGCGCAGCTGCTCCTTGGAGGAGATGTGCATCCAGAGCTTCACCAGGATCATTCCCTCGGCGGTGAGCGTGCGCTCGAACTCGACGATCTCGTCGTAGGCGCGCGTCCACTGCTCGTCGGTGGCGAAGCCTTCGACGCGCTCGACCAGCACCCGGCCGTACCACGAACGGTCCAGCACCGTCATACCGCCCCAACCGGGCAGAACGGGCCAGAAGCGCCAGAGGAAATGGTGGCGCTTCTCGTCGAACGTCGGGGCCGCGAACTGCGCCACCCGCACGTGGCGCGGGTCGAGGTGGTCGACGAGCCGTTTGATCGAGCCGCCCTTGCCGGACGCGTCCCAGCCTTCGAACACCACGCACAGCGGCGGCCCGAGCGTTCCGGCCCCGATCTGTCCGCCGAGTGTCAGCCGCAGCCGCAGCAGCCGCTCCTGCGCCGCCGTGAGTCGTTCGAGCGCCACATCCCTGGGCAAGGTGGCGTCCATGTCCGCCTGCGACAGCCGCTTCATGCCGTTCAGCCTGCCATGCCCCCTCCGCCCGCGCCGGGCGTGACGAGCGCAACTGAGACGGTGCTGAGCGTTGCGACCGATTCGCTACCTACGGGTGGGAGCCTGATCTCGTGAGCTCGCGACGCAAGACCGTGCTGCGCGTCGCCGGGTTGCTCGTGGTGCTCATCGCCGCCGCGTTCACGCTCGGGGACAACCTGCCGGACCTGGGGCAGACTCTGGACACCCTGGGTTCGGCCCAGCCGTGGTGGCTGGTGCTCGCCGCCGCGGCCGAGATGACGTCCCTGCGGCATTTCGCCCTCCAGCAGCGCCGCCTGCTGGCCGGTTTCGGGGTCCGGATGTCGGTACCGCGGGCCATAGCCGTGACGTTCACCCGCTCGGCGATCTCCTTCAGTCTTCCCGCGGGCTCGGCGGTCTCGGCCGGCTTCGCGTTCCGCCAGTTCCGCACCGCGGGCGCGAGCCGCCGCACCGCCGGCGCCGTGGCGGTGCTCTCCGGCGTCCTGTCCGGCGTGGCGCTCATCCTCATGTACGGCGCGGTGGTCCTCATCCCGCGCGGCGGCGCCACCGGCAACACCGACACCCTGATCCTGGTCCTGTCGATGCTGGTCATCGCCGGCCTGGTCTTCGGCATCGACTACTACCTGGCGCCGCGCCGCCCAGGCCGCCCAGTCCTCGACGAGTCACCCGACCCGGAGCCCGCCACCGGCGGCTGGTGGTCGCGGGCCGTCGCCGCGACCCGCAACACCATGTCCGACCTGCGTCGCCTGCCGCGCCGCGCCTGGGTGCTGTCGCTCATCCACGCCACCGTGAACTGGGGCCTGGACCTGGCGTGCCTGGCGGCGACGGCGGCCGCGTTCGGCATCGACGTGAGCCTGGTGCGGCTGGCCACCGTGTACCTCACCGTGCAGCTCGTCCGGCAGATCCCGCTCAGCCCGGGCGGCATCGGCGTGGTCGAGGTCGCCCTGCTGGCCGGCCTCGTCTCGGCCGGCGCCGCACACGGCCCGGCGGCGGCCGCGATGCTCGTCTACCGGCTGCTGTCCTGCTGGATCATCATTCCGCTCGGCCTGCTCGCGTACACGACACTGCGGCGCGGCCCCAAGGCCCCGCAGACGCCGCCGGTGAAGCCGCCGGCGCTGGCCGGCCGGCACTGAGCTCACCGCGGCGCGGCCTGCAGGCACCGAGTCCGCGGCCGGCCGGTCGCCCGCCGAGCCCTCGCCGCCGGTGAGGCGATTGGCGCGGGCCGGTGCCAGGTTGCGCGCGGGTCGAGCGGTGCGGCGGTGGGGGATTGCGACAAGTCGGGCGCTGGCGCGCCACGACTTGTCGGATTTATACCTCGACAGGCGATAAATCCGGGCAAAGGGTGCAGTCCGATGGCCGTCGCGAGGCGCCGTGTGCGCTTGTCGGCGCTCGTCCGCAAGGTGTCGTGTGAGCTGGTCCGCGCTTGCCGGCGAGGCGCCGTGTGAGCTGGTCCGCGCTTGCCGGCGCGGCGCCGTGTGAGCTGGTCCGCGCTTGCCGGCGAGGACATAGCTAACAGAGATCTATCAAAACTCACAGAGCGATGTTAGATTCGGGCCATGGGAGTGCCGGATCGGCTCGACGTCACGCTGCGGCTCGTGCGAGGCGGCGGACGCGTCAGCCTCGGCGAGCTCGCCGAGCGGCTCGGCGTGTCCGAGATGACCGTGCGGCGCGACCTCGACCAGCTGCAGGAGCAGGGGCTCGTGCAACGGGTGCGCGGCGGGGCGGTGGCGCTCGACGTGCCGGCCGAGAGCGCCGGGTTCGACGTGCGGGCCGGGTGGCTCGCGGCGGCCAAGAGCCGCGTCGCAAAGGCCGCCGCCGCGCTCGTCGAGCCGGGCTCGACGGTGCTGCTCGACGCCGGGACGACGACCGCCGAGCTCGCCGGGCAGCTCGCCGGCAAGGCCCCGCTCACCGTGGCGGTGCTGAGCCTGCAGGCGGCCGCGCGGCTCGCCGACCAGCCGGGGGTACGGCTGCTCGTCATCGGCGGGGAGTCGCGGGCGGGGGAGCGCAGCCTCATCGGGCCCCTGGCGCTCGCGGCGCTGGAGCAGCTGCGGTTCGACACGTTCGTGATGTCCATCGGCGCGGTGCACCACGACCTCGGCTGGTCCGAGTTCGACCTCGACGACGCCGCGGTGAAGCGGGCCGCGCTGCACCGGGCGGGGCGCACGATCGTCGTGGCCGACTCGACCAAGCTCGGGGTGCAGGCGTTCGCGCGGGTCGGGGCGCTCGGCGCCGTCGACACGCTCGTCACCGACCTGCCGGGCGCCGATGCGTCACCCGCGGCCGCCGAGACCCTGGAAGCCCTGCGCGCAGCGGGGGTGCAGATCGTCAACGCTGAAGGAGTACCGACGACATGATGATCCTGGTGGCCGGACCATATCGCTCCGGGACGGGCGATGACCCGGCGAAGCTGCGGGCCAACGTCGACGCCATGAACGATGCCGCGGTGCGGCTGTTCCGGGCGGGGCACCTGCCGGTGACGGGGGAGGCCCTCGCGCTGCCGCTCATCGAGCGGGCCGGGTCGGCGGGGGTCGGCGACGCCGTGTTCGACGAGATCTTCCACCCGATCTCGGCGCGGCTGCTGGAGCGCTGCGATGCGGTGCTGCGCATCGGCGGAGCGTCCGCGGGGGCCGACGAGATGGTGGCGCAGGCGCGCGCCGAGGGCAAGGCCGTGTTCGGCAGTCTCGCCGAGGTCCCGGCGGCGTGAGGATCGCCGCGGCGGTGCCGGGCGACGCCGAGGCCGTCCGCGCGCTCGTGCGGGCCGCCTACGCGCACTACGTGCCGCGGATCGGGCGGGAGCCGGCGCCGATGAGCGCCGACTACGAGGCGCTGATCGCTGAAGGCCGGGTGTGGATCGCCGGGCGCCCGCCCGTTGGCGTGCTCGTGCTCATCCCGCGCGAGGATCACCTGCTGCTCGACAACGTGGCCGTCGCGCACCGGGCGCGGGGCACGGGGGTCGGTGCGGCGCTGCTCGCGTTCGCCGAGGAGCGCGCTCGGGCGCTGGGGCTGCCGCGCATCCGGCTGTACACCAACGCCGCCATGCACGAGAACCTGGCCTACTACCCCCGGCACGGTTACACCGAGACCCACCGCACGAGCGAGTCCGGCTTCCATCGGGTGTACTTCGAAAAGCCGACGCCCCCGCGGCAGGACCGCGGGGGCGTCGGATGAGCGCAGGTCAGTGCATGACCACCGGAGCCGGCGCGCCGGCCTCGGCGTTGTCGCTGAGGTGCGACACCTCGCGCTTGCGTGGCAGGAAGGCGATCGGGATGAACGTCGCCAGCACCAGGATGAAGCCCACCCAGTAGGTGGCGGCGAACGAGTCCGCCAGGAACACCTGGCCCTTGTGTACGAGGTCCGCGCCGAACGTCTGCAGGATCTGGTCGTGCAGCTGCGGCAGGTGCGAGGCCTGCGCCACCTCGGCGATGGTGAACGGGTGGCCGGTCTGCGGGTTCGTCGAGCCCGGGATGATGTCCGCCTTGTCCTGCTGGCTGGTCAGGACGACCGACATGACCGCGCCGCCGATGGAGCCGCCGATCTGCTGCAGGATGTTCACCAGCGTCGAGCCGCGGGCCACTTCGTGATGTGTCAGCGTCTTCAGCGCCGAGGTCATGATCGGCATCATCGTGCCGCCCATGCCCAGGCCCATCACGAACAGCGAGCCGCACAGCAGCACGTAGGACGTGTCCGCGCCGACCTGCGTGAACGTGAAGAAGCCGATCGCGATGAGGGCCATCGCGAACGGCACCGTCCGCCCGACCGGGATCTTGTCCGCCAGCATGCCGGCGATCGGCATGGTCAGCATCGCGCCGATGCCCTGCGGGGCCATGAGCAGGCCGGCGTGCAGCGTGGACTCGCCGCGCACCTGCAGGAAGTAGCTCGGGAAGAGCAGGCCGGCGCCCATGAAGGCGATGATGAAGACGAACAGCGAGAGCGTCGCCACCGTCAGGCGACGGTTGCGGAACAGCCGCAGGTCCAGCAGCGGGTGCTTCGGCTTGAACGAGTAGAAGATGAAGCCGATGACGAGCACGGCGCCGATGAGCATCGGCAGCCACACCTTGGTGGCCGTGATCGTCTTGGCCTCCGGCAGCGACGACACGCCGAACAGGAACGAGGCCAGGCCGGGCGAGAGCATCAGCATGCCGAGGAAGTCGAACGACTCCGACGGCTCGGTGTTGTCCTTCGGCAGCGCAAAAGCCGCGTACACCAGGGCGATCGCGCCGATCGGCAGGTTGATCAGGAAGATCCAGTGCCAGCTCGCCGCGTCGATGAGCCAGCCGCCGAGGATCGGGCCGCCGATCGGGCCGAGCAGCATCGGGATGCCCAGCACGGCCATGAGCCGGCCGATGCGCTGCGGGCCGGCCGCGCGGGTCATGATCGTCATGCCGAGCGGCATGAGCATGCCGCCGCCGAGGCCCTGCAGCACGCGGTACCCGATGAGCTGGTTGATCGAGTCGGCGGTCGCGCACAGGCCGGAGCCGACGGTGAACAGGAACAGCGCGAGCATGTAGAGCCGCTTGGTGCCGAAGCGGTCGGCGGCCCAGCCGGACAGCGGGATGACCGTCGCCAGTGCGAGCGTGTAACCCGTCATCGTCCACGCGACCTTGGCATAGGTCGTGTGGAACTCCTGGATGAACGTCGGCAGCGCGACGCTCACGACGGTCACGTCGAGAATCGACATGATCGCGCCGAGGACGATGACGCCCGCGATCTTGAGTACCTGGGCGTCAAGTTTTGTCGGCGCCCCGCCGTCGCCTCCCGAGGCGACGGCAGCTTCCTGTTGGACCACGTGCTCCCCCCAACGTGCAAACATCACGTACGTACAAGTGATCGGTTTCAGCCACACAGCGTACTGGGCGGCTGTTACCAGCTGCGAACCAGATTCGGGCCCTCACCTGGATCGCGCCGTCGAGGGGCAAAGAGTGACTAAGGCTACGCTAAGCTTCTCGAATGAACGAGGTGGAGGCCGGCCCGGTGCGCCGCAACACACGGCAACGCGACGCCGTGATGACGCTGCTCGGCGAGGTCGACGGCTTCTACAGCGCGCAGGAGCTGCACGTGATGCTCCGCGAGCGGGGCGCCAACGTGGGGCTCACGACCGTCTACCGCACCCTGCAGCTGCTCGCCGAGACCAACGAGATCGACGTCATGCAGGTGCCGGGCAGCGATACCCGCTACCGCCGCTGCAGCGGCAAGCATCACCATCACCTCGTCTGCCGCGGCTGCGGGCGCACCGTCGAGGTGCTCGGCCCAGCCGTGGAGCGCTGGGCCGACCGCATCGGCGAGGAGCACGGCTTCACCGACGTGAGCCACACCCTGGAGATCTTCGGCACCTGCAGCACCTGCAAGCACTGAGCGCTTACAGCAGCTCGCGCAGGGCCTCGATCAGCAGCCAGATGCCGAACACGGCGAACAGCGCGGACGCGCCGTACTTGATGGCCTTCTCCGGCAGGTGCCGGCCCAGCTGGCGGCCCACGACGATGGCCAGGGCGTCGGCGGCGACCATGCCGATCGTCGAGCCGATCCAGGTGCCGAACCAGCCGTGCTGGGTGGCGAGGGTGATGGTGGCGAGCATGGTCTTGTCGCCGAGCTCGGCCAGGAAGAACGACACGCCGACGGCGATGATCGCGGAGCGGGTGGTGCGCTCGGCCTTGTTGCGCTCGTCGTCGGTGAGCTTGTCGCCGCGCAGCGTCCAGGCGCCGAAGCCGAAGAAGGCGATCGCGGCGACGAGGGAGATCCAGGCGGTCGGCAGGGCCGCGCCGAGGCCGTAGCCGACGGCGACGGAGACCAGGTGCACCACGGCGGTGGCGATCGTGATGCCGATGAGGACCGGGACCGTGCGGAAGCGGGTGGCGAACGTCAGCGCCATCAGCTGTGACTTGTCGCCGAGCTCGGCGACGAAGATGACACCGAAGCTGATGGCCAGGGCGGCGAGGAACGCGCTCAAGTGGGACCCTTCCCGGGGCGACCGGGAGGAGGGTGGACGACCTCGACCCGGCCGTCCAGCTCAAAAACGACAGCTGACAGCGAGGCCGAAAGTCTCGTCCGCTCCCTGGAAGGAAGCCGCGCGGCCGGGCGTCAGAAGCGCAACGCCAGTATGTCGACCGGGCAGTTGAGGACTACTCCCCTTCGTACGGGTCCACCATAGCCGCACCCGGCGCCCCGCACGACGTGACCATGAGCACGTCGCGCGGGGCGGGAGCGGGTGCTACTTGCGCTTCTCCGGCTTCGTGATGCGGTCGGTGCCGACCTTGTCCCGCAGTACCTCCGGGACCAGGACGGAACCGTCGGCCTGCTGGAACTGCTCCAGGATCGCGGGGAAGATGCGGCTGGTCGCCAGCGCCGAGCCGTTGAGCGTGTGCACGAAGCGGTTGTTCTTGGAGCCCGGCACGCGGTAGCGGATGCCGGCCCGGCGGGCCTGGTAGTCACCGGCCCAGGAGACCGAGGAGACCTCCTTGTACTTGCCGGTGCTGGGCATCCACACCTCGATGTCGATGGTCTTGCGCATCGAGGCGCTCGCGTCGCCGGCGGCCAGCAGCGAGCGGCGGAAGTGCAGGCCGAGCGCGTCGACGAGGCCCTCGGCGTAGTCGACCATCTCCTCGAGGGTCTTCTCGCCGTCCTCCTGGGTGGTGAACTGGAAGATCTCCACCTTGTTGAACTGGTGGCCGCGCACGGTGCCGCGCTCGTCGGAGTGCGAGCCGGCCTTCTCGCTGCGGTAGCAGGGGGTGTACGCGTACGCCTTGTGCGGCAGGTCCGCCGGGTCGAAGATCTCGTTCTGGTACGCCCCCAGGATCGCGGTCTCCGAGGTCGGCAGCAGGAAGCGGCCCCGCTCGTCCTCGTCGACGGCGATGTGGAACACGTCGTCGTAGAACTTCGGGAACTGCCCGGCGGCGTATCCGGCCGAGTCCAGCAGCAGGTGCGGCGGCAGCATGAACTGGTAGCCGGCCGCGAAGTGCCGGTCGATGAACCAGTTCACCAGCGCCCACTCCAGGCGCGCGCCCCAGCCGGTGTAGATCCAGAAGCCGGAGCCGCCGAGCTTCACGCCCCGCTCGAAGTCGACCAGGTCGAGCTCGGTGGCCAGCTGCACGTGGTCGCGCACGTTGTCGATCTTCGGCGCGGCGCCGAAGACCTTGACGACCTGGTTGGCCTCCTTGCCGCCGGCCACGACGTCGTCGCTGGGCAGGTTCGGCAGCTCGCTCATCGCCGTGTCCAGGGCCCGCTGCGTGTCGGCGAGGCGGTCCTCGAGCTCCTGCAGCGCGGCCTTGGCGTCGCGGGTGCTCGGCTCCACGGCCTGCCCGGCCGCCTTGGCCGCGGCGAACGCGCGGGCCTCCTCCTTGCGCCGGGCGCGCTCGGCGTCGATCCCGCCGATGAGCTCGCGGCGCTGCCGGTCGAGGTCGGCGATCGCACTCAGCGCGCTGGACACCTCGGACGGGTCGAGCCTCTTGGACAGGGCGGCCTCCACGGAGGCCCGGTCCTTACGAATCAACTCGATGTCGAGCATGCTGCAGCGCACCTTCGCAATGAGATTGGGGAAATCCCGGACTCTCAGGATGCTACCGGGCGGCCCGCGGCCATTTTCTCAACGGCGCCGATCAGCAGGTCGATGCCGAAGGCGAAGTACCGGTCCATGTCGGGCAGCGCGCGGTAGGTGTCGGCCAGGCGGACCATCTGCGGGTAGCGCTCGGGCGGCAGGCTCTGCAGCGAGACCCGGTGCTGGCGCAGCCACTCGCCGACCTGGTCGGGCGGCACGTTGGCCGGGCAGCCGGGCTGCGCGGCGACCAGCCCGATCGCGCCGTGCAGCAGGTAGGTGGCGATCCAGTAGCCCTCCTCCAGGGAGAACCCGGCCCGCTCGAGCAGCCCCAGCGCGTCGTCGGTGGCGCGCGTGAAGCTTTCCACGCCCTTCTTGTCCACGGCGGTGAGCAGGTCGGGCAGGCATGGGTGCGCGCGCATCGCCCGGACGAGTGCCTCGGCCATCGCGCGCAGCTGCGTCGGCCACGGGTCGGTGGCGCTGCGGTCGGCGCGCACGTCGGCCATGACGTGGTCGGTCAGGCCGAGCAGCAGCTCGTCCTTGTTCTTGAAGTGCCAGTAGAGCGCCATGGGCGTGACGCCGAGCTCCTGCGCGAGGCGGCGGATGGTGATCGCCTCGAGGCCCTCGTCATCGCCGATGCGCAGCGCGCGCTCGGCGACGGCGGTCCGGGTGAGGCGTTCGGCTGATGTCTTCGGCGGCACTTGACAACTGTACAACGTATGGGTAGTCCTATACAAGGTACATGTACGCAGTACAGGTACGTCGTACAGGTACACCGTATAGGGGGACTCTGAGATGAGAAATCGCTGGCTGGCCCTGGTCGCCGTGGCCCTGGGCACCTTCATGACCTACCTGGACAACAACGTCGTCAACGTGGCGCTGCCGTCGATCCAGCGGGAGCTGCACCTGAGCATCTCCGGCCTGGAGTGGATCGCGAGCGCGTACATCCTGGTCTTCGCCGGCCTGCTGCTCGTCGGCGGCCGCCTCGCCGACGTCGTCGGCATGCGCAGCATGTTCTTCATAGGCCTCGGCATCTTCACCGTCGCCTCGGTGGCGGCGGGCCTCGCCGGCAGCCAGGAGGTGCTCATCGGGGCCAGAGCGGTGCAGGGCGTCGGCGCGGCGCTGCTCACCCCGACGGCCCTGGCGCTGCTCACCGAGCTTTTCCCGGACCCGAAGGAGCGCGGCGCGGCGATCGGCATCTGGGGCGGCGTCGGCGCCCTGGCCCTCGCCATCGGCCCGCTGACCGGCGGATACCTCAGCCAGCACGTCTCCTGGGGCTGGATCTTCCTCATCAACGCCCCGATCGGCGTGGCCACCGCGGTCCTCGGCGCGATCACGCTGCCCGCCGGGCGGCGCAGCGCCAACCGCAGCCTCGACCTGCCGGGCCTGGCCACGAGCGCGGTCGCGCTGTTCGCCCTGACCTACGCGCTCATCGAGGGCGAGTCGCGCGGCTGGACCTCCGGCGTCATCCTCGGCGCCTTCGCCCTGGCGGCCCTGGCCGCGGCGGGGTTCGTGATCATCGAGACCCGCACCGTGCACCCGATGGTGGACCTGGGGTTCTTCCGGCTGCGGGTGTTCAGCGGCGGCCTGGCCACGATGGGACTGTGGGCGTTCGGCGTCTTCGGCATCTACTTCTTCACCGCGATCTTCCTGCAGAACGTGCTCGGCTTCTCCCCGACGGAGGCGGGCTCCGCGTTCGTGCCGATGGCGCTCGTCATGGCGGTCATGGCCACCCTTGCACCGCGCCTGGAGGCCCGCTTCGGCGCCGGCCGCACGGTCGCGGCCGGCATGGCCCTGATGGGCGTCGCGGTCGGCCTGCTGGCCACCGTCGGTGAGGGCTCCGGCTACACCGACCTGCTGCCCTGGTTCGTGCTCTTCGGCGTCGGCGGCGGGCTGCTCGTGCCGCTCAACAACGTGGTGCTCAGCGCGCTGCCGCAGGCCCGGGCCGGCATCGCCTCCGGCATGCTCAACGTCTCCCGCGAGGTCTTCGGCCTGCTCGGCATCACGATCCTCGGCGCGATCCTGTCCAACCGGCAGTACGCGGCGAGTGGCGAGCCGCTGCACCGCTTCCTCGCCGGCTACCAGTTCTCGCTGGTGGTGGCCGCGGCCCTGGTGCTGGTCGGGGTGCCGATCGCGCTGGTGGCGCTGCGCCGGCTCAGGACGCCGGAACCTGCCGGGTCGGCGAACCCGGTCCCGGAGTTGCAGCCGGCGTGATCGCGGGCGGGGGAGCGCTCAAGGCGCAGTGCGACAACGGGCGCTCCTCCGCCTGCTGCGGTTTGGGATTGCGGATCGTGAAGGCGGCGAGCGCGCCGGCGGCCACACACAGGGCGGCGCAGATGAGCACGGCCCGGTGGAAGCCGGCCGAGAGCAGGTCCGGGGAGTCGTACGCCGCCGTGGTGATCCCGGCCGCCGCGGGCAGGACGGCCACGGCGATGAGGCCGGCCGCCCGGGCCACGTCGTTGTTCACGGCCGAGGCCATGCCGGCGTGCGTGGCCGGGGCGGAGTTGAGCGCCGTCGACGTCAGCGGGGCGACCGTGACGCACAGCCCGAGGCCGAGCACGACCACGGCCGGCAGCACCTGGACGAGGTAGTTGCCGCCCGCGTCGACGCGGGTGTAGAGCGCCATCCCGGCCCCGACGACGACCGGGCCGACGCTCATCTGCAGCCGGGGCCCGATGCGGGCGGCCAGTGCGCCGGAACGGGCGGAGAGCAGCAGCATGATGACGGTGACCGGCAGCAGGGCGATGCCGGCCTCCAGCGGCGAGTAGCCGGAGACCAGCTGCAGCTGGATCGGCAGCAGGAACAGCGCGCCGCCCAGCGCGCCGTAGATGATGAACGTGACCACGTTGGTGGCGCTGAACTGGGCCGAGCGGAAGACGCCGAGCGGCAGCATCGGGTGCGCGATGCGGGTCTGGCGCCACAGGAACAGCGCCATGAGCACCACGCCGCCGGCGAGGGCGCCGAGGACGGCGGGGCTGGTCCAGCCCTGCGCCTGGCCCTCGATGAGGCCGTACGTCACGCCGACCAGCCCGGCCGTCACCAGCGCGCCGGAGAACAGGTCCACCCGGCCGGTGGCCTCCTCGTCGCGCGACTCGGGGACGTGCCGCCAGGTCAGGTACACGACGAGCACGGCGATCGGGACGTTGATCGCGAAGATCAGCCGCCACGACGAGGCGCCCATCCCGACCAGCCACCCGCCGAGGAACGGCCCGATCGCGGTGGCCACGCCGCCGAGCCCGGACCAGGCGCCGATGGCCTTGCTGCGGTCGTCGGGCCGGAACGACGCCTGCAGGATGGCGAGGCTGCCCGGGGTGAGCAGCGCCGCGCCGACCCCCTGCAGGGCGCGGGCGGCGACGAGCACCTCGCCGTTGGGCGCGACGCCGCACAGCACCGAGGCGGCGGCGAACCAGACCACGCCGATGCTGAACACGAGGCGCCGGCCGTAGCGGTCGCCGAGAGCGCCGGCGAGCAGCAGCAGGCCGGCCAGGCTCAGCGTGTATGCGGTGACCACCCACTGCAGCACCTGCAGGCCGGTGTCGAAGGAGCGGCCGATCGCCGGCAGCGCGATGTTGACCACGGTGGCGTCGATCGAGGCGATGCCCGAGCCGAGGATGGTGGCCGTGAGTACCCATCGCCCGGTGGCGCTGGCGTAGTCGAGCCGGCCATCCGCGGTCGTCGTCATGCGCCCAACCTATCCCGTGCTCACCCGGGGTGGCGCACGCCCTTCACCCGCACCTTGAACGACATCGCCGGGCCCGGCGTCGGCGCGGTCCTGGTCCGCAGCGTGTACCCGGGCGAGGTCAGCTCCAGGTCCAGGCGGTGGAACAGCCGCGCCATCGACAGGGCCATCTGCGCGTCGGCGAAGCTCTTGCCGAGGCAGGTGTGCGGGCCGCGGCCGTAGGGGGAGTAGGCGCCGGGCTGCAGGTGCTCCGCGCGGGGCTTCTCGTAGCGGGTCAGGTCGAACTTCTCCGGCTCGGCGAAGTACTCCGCCATGAAGTGCGGGACGGTCGTGCCGATGTACACCATCTCGCCCTCCTTGATGGTGTGCCCGGCGAACTCGAAGTCCTTGGCCGCGTGGCGCACCAGCATCACCGCCACCGGGTAGAGCCGCATGGTCTCCATCAGCGCGTAGCGCGTCGCCGGCAGGCGGCGCACGTCGTCCTCGCTGACGGGCTCGCCGCTGCCGAACAGCTCGTCGGCCTCCGCCCGGATCTGCGCCAGGACCTCGGGATGCTTGAGCACGGCGTAGACGAACGCCGCCGTGGTGTTGGCGACGGTGTCCAGGCCGGCGACGTACGGCCCCGTGAGCGTCAGCGTGAGGTCCTCGGCCGGGACGAGGCCGGGCCGCTCGAGGTGGGCGGCCATGATGTCCTCGACGAGGATGCGCTCCTGCGGCGGGGTCTGCCCGGCGCGCGCCCGCAGGTCGGCGGCCATCTTCTCGCCGAGCTCGAAGACCCTTGCCCTGGCCTTCTTGTACTTCGGGTTGGTGAGCAGGATCCGCGGCCGCTGGCGGGTGACGAGCACATTGAGCACGTACAGGGTCAGCAGGCGGATGTCGGCCACGTACTCCAGCGGCGCGCTGCCGGTCAGGATCTCGCCGAGCTGCTCGGTGACGAGATACTGCATCCGCTGCACGACAGGCACGGTGGAGCCGGGCTTCCAGTCCCGGTCGAGGACCCGGTCGGTGATCTCCAGCAGCTCCGGCACGCGGCCCTTGATCGCGTCGCGGGAGTAGCCGCGGCGCATCAGCTCGCGCAGCTCCTTGTGGCCCTCGCCGTCCTCGCCGGTCAGGGTGCGGGTCGCGCCGTACTCGTCGATCATGCCCTGCCAGTAGTCCTTGGAGCGCAGGCACTCGCGGCCCTCGCGGGAGTTCATGAACTCGGCGGCGTCGGCGCCGGCGATGACCGTGGTGGTCCGGCCGAGCAGCCTGACCTTGAACACGGGCCCGTGCTCGCGATAGGCGCGCACGATGAACGCCGCCGGGTCCTTGCCCATCTCCAGGGCGCTGCCGAGGACCGGGATGCCCCGCACCGTCGGGGTGACCCGGGCCGGTGCCGATTCCGTCACAGTCATGTGCGCGCCCCTCCGCGATGATCCATGAACTTGCCCGTAGGAGGGTATCGAACGAGATCGCTTTTCGGGGCCCCCGCGGCCCCCGCCCGCCGCGCCGGCGCGGTTGCTTTGTTACGGTCGGCTCTGCGGGCCGAGAGGCGCTGCGACGGATCCCCCATCCGCCACGCTCGGTCCGCCCATCGACATGGCAACGAAGGGCGCCTCCGACGCGGAGGGCGAAGCGATGCGCACCGACGACCTCACCGATTTCGTGGCCGGCCTGCCGAAGGTCGAGCTGCACGTGCACCACGTGGGCTCGGCGACGCCGGAGACCGTCGCCCGGCTGGCCGAGCGCCACGCCGGCAACACCCCGGTCCCGGCCGACCCGCAGCGGCTGGCCGAGTACTTCACGTTCACCGACTTCGCGCACTTCGTCGATGTGTACCTCACGGTCGTGGACCTGATCCGCGACGCCGAGGACGTGGCGACGCTGACCTACGACATCGGCGCGGGCCTGGCCGCCCAGTCGGTCCGCTACGCCGAGCTGACGCTGACGCCGTACTCGTCGATCGCCCGCGGCATCCCCGCCGAGGCGTTCTGCGAGGCGGTCGAGGACGCCCGCGCCCGGGTGGCCCGCGACCACGGCACCGAGCTGCGCTGGTGCTTCGACATCCCCGGCGAGGCCGGCGTGCCCTCGGCCGACGTGACCCTGGAGACGGCGCTCAAGCAGCGCCCCGACGGCCTGGTGAGCTTCGGCCTCGGCGGCCCGGAGCAGGGCGTGCCGCGCGACCAGTTCGCGCCGCACTTCGCCGCGGCCCGCGCCGCGGGCCTGCGCAGTGTCCCGCACGCCGGCGAGTCGACGGGCCCCGCGACCATCTGGGACGCGTTGCACCACCTCGGCGCCGAGCGCATCGGCCACGGCATCGCCGCGGCCCGCGACGAGCGGCTCATGGAGCACCTGCGCGAGCACGACATCCCGCTCGAGGTGTGCCCGACGTCCAACGCCTGCACCCGCTCGGTGCCGTCGCTCGCGGAGCACCCGCTGCCGGCGCTGGTCGCCGCCGGGGTGCCGGTGACCATCAACTCCGACGACCCGCCGATGTTCTCCACGACCCTCAACCAGGAGTATCTCGTCGCCGCCGGCCTGCTCGGCCTGGACCGCGCGGGCGTGGCGGACCTGGCCCGCCAGGGCGTGCGGTACTCGTTCCTCGATGAGCCCCGCAAGGCGCAGATCATCGCCGAGATCGACGCCTACCTCGACGCCGCGACCAGGTAGGTGCGCATGCCGGGGTCGGCGCCGCCGGTCCCGGCGCGTCCGCTGAGGCGCCCGTAGTTCGCCGCCGGCGACCCGGCGAGGTCCCACGCGCAGCCGGTCCAGCCGGCCCGCGCGAAGAGGCCCGCCGGGTCGTCCGTGCAGAAGGGCGGGTTTTGGCGGTACTGCGGAATCTGCATCGACTCGAGGCGCAACAGCCCGGTGCCGAACACGTCGGCGAGGAACCGGGCCGGCGCGCGGGTCAGTGCCGCGGCGCCCGCCAGCAGCGCGCCGACCGCCGTCGCCGGCAGGTGGAACAGCAGGCCCTCGGCGAGCCACAGGGTCTGCGCGCCCGGGTCGAGGCCGGCGTCGAGCAGCCGCGCCGGCCAGTCGTCCGCGGCCAGGTCGGCCTCGACCGCACGCACGGTGCAGACCGGCGGGGCCGGGATCCGCCCGCGTTTCGCCGGCCCCGGACCCGGCCGGTCGACCTCGAACACCGTCGTGTCGCCCGGCAGCGGCAGCCGCCAGGCGCGGGTGTCCAGGCCGGCGCCGAGCAGGACCAGCTGCCGGTGCTGCGCCGCCGCGGCGATCACCGCGTCGTCGAAGTACCTGGTGCGCACCGGCAGGTACGGGTTCTCCGGGCCGGCCTCGGTGCCGTCGGCGAGCAGGGCCGCCCACGGGTCGTCGAAGAGGCGGTCGGAGCGGGCCGACTCGCGGGCGCGGGCGGCCGCCGTCCAGCGCGCCGACGCGGCGGTCATGCGAACTGGGTCAGCGACAGGGTGTTGCCGTCGGGGTCGGGGTACCAGGCGACGAGGTCGCCGCCGGGCGTCTGCCACACGCCGTCCTCGTCCTGCGGCATCCCCTCGTAGCGGTGGAACGTCACGCCGGCGGCCACCATGTCCGCGAGGGTGGCGCGCAGGTCCGGCACCGCCCAGCCGAGGACGGTGAACGGCTGGGGCCGTAGCTCGTCGACGCGCGTGACGCGCAGCATGGTGCCGCCGGCGCGGAACACGCACGCGAACGGGGTCTGCTCGCGCAGCTCCAGGCCCAGGACGGCGCTGTAGAAGGCGCGGGAGCGGTCGAGGTGGGTGGACGGGACGAACGCGATCGCGGCGGCGTCGGCGAGCATGGCCTCACACTAACCGTCCGGGGCTTTGACCTAGCTTCCTAGGACGCGGAACCCGGCGTGACGGGCGCCATGGCGCGGGTATGCGTTTTTGACAATGATTGTCATCACCAGGGAGACTGGCCGGCATGCGTGCGACGGTGGCGGCCCTGCTTCTCGTCGGGGCGCTCGCCCTCGCCGGGTGCGCGGGGCCGGCCCAGCCCGACGACGGGCTCGTCCACGTCGTCGCCGGGTTCTATCCGCTGCAGTTCGTCAGCGAGCAGGTCGGCGGGGACCGGGTCGCCGTGGACAACCTCACGCGCGCCGGTGCGGAGCCGCACGACCTCGAGCTCAGGCCGAGCCAGCTGGCGGGGCTCGAGGACGCGGACCTGGTGGTGTACCTGCGCGGGTTCCAGCCGGCCGTCGACGAGGCGGTCGACCTGCAGCGGCGCGGCAAGACGTTCGACGTGGGCGGGGTCGAGGCGCTGCGCGACGCCGACCCGCACGTGTGGCTCGACCCGGTGCGGCTGGCGGCGATCGCCGGCGGGCTCGCCGACCGGCTCGCCGCGGTGGACCCCGCCGACGCGGGCGCCATCCGGGAGCGGGCCGCGCGGCTGGACGGGCAGCTGCGCGACCTCGACGGGGAGTACCGCGCGGGGCTCGCCGACTGCGCCCGCCGCGAGGTGGTGACCAGTCATGAGGCGTTCGGGTACCTCGCCGCCCGCTACGACCTCGCCCAGGTCTCGGTCACCGGGCTCAACCCCGACGAGGAGCCCGGCCCGCAGCAGGTGCGCGACGTTGCGAAGCTGGCGAAGGAGCGCGGCGTCACCACGATCTTCTTCGAGTCGCTGGTCAGCCCGAAGCTGTCGCAGACGGTGGCGCGCGAGATCGGGGCGAAGGCGGCGGTGCTGGACCCGATCGAGGGGGTCGAGGACGGCGAGACGTACTTCACGGTCATGCGCTCCAACCTCGCAGCCCTGCGCGACGCGCTCGGCTGCCGTTAGCCTTGGGCCAATGCATCTGCGGGTACCTGCACGGTTCGGGAAAGCGGCCGCCGTCGTCACTGCCGCTGTCGTGCTCGCCGGGTGCACGGGCGCGACACCCGTGGCCCGGCGGCTGGACCCGCCGCTGCCGCTCAGCACCGTGCAGGACGCCGGCAACCGCGACGGCACGTCGGCGCCGGTCGCCGACCCGATCTACCCCGCCTACGGCAACCCGGCGCTGGACGTGCTGCACTACGGCCTCGCCCTGACGTGGTCCGCGCAGGACCGCAAGCTCACCGGCACGGCGACGATCCGCCTGCGCGCCGTCAGCGCGGTGCAGCAGGTGCGGCTCGACTTCTCCCCGGCGTACACCCTGGGCGACATCAGCGTCGACGGCACCCGGGCCGCCGGCCGCCTCGACGGCGGCGACCTCGTCGTGGACCGCGCCCTGCCGGCCGGCGCGGTGGCGACGCTCGTGGTCGGCTACCAGGGCACGCCGGCGACGGTCCCGATGCCGTCGCACCGCGGCGACGTCGAGCCGCTCGGCCTGACGGTCACCGCCGGCGGCGAGCTGTGGACGATGCAGGAACCTTACGGCGCGAGCACGTGGTACCCGTCGAACGACCAGCCGTCGGACAAGGCGCTGTACGACATCGCGGTGACGGTCCCGGACGGCTGGGCGGGCGTCGCGAGCGGCACCCCCGACGGCGTCGACGGCGACACGTACCGCTACAAGGCGACGACCCCGGTGGCGAGCTACCTCACGACGCTGGCGGTGGGCAGGTACACGCGCACGGAGGTGCAGGGCCCGCGCGGCCTGCCGGTGGTCCTGTGGACGCGCACCGGCGTCGACGACCAGCACCTCGAGGCGCTGCGCCGCGCGCCGGAGTACCTGAGCTGGCTGGAGCGGCGCTTCGGCCCGTACCCGTTCCCGAGCGCCGGCGTCGTGGTCGTCCCGTCGAGGTCCGCGATGGAGACGCAGCAGATGGTGACCATCGGCGGCGACGTGCTGTCCGACGACAACGCCGCGGCCGGGGTGCTGCTGCACGAGTTCGCACACCAGTGGTTCGGCGACGCGGTGGGCCCGGCGACGTGGCAGGACGTGTGGCTCAACGAGGGCTGGGCGACCTACACCGAGGCGCTCTTCCGGGCCGACGGCGACCCGGCGTACATGGACCGCTGGGAGCGCTCGGCCCGGGCCGCCGACGCCGACCTGCGCAAGCGGCTCGGCCCGCCGGGCCACCCGACCCCGGACGCCTTCGCGGAGAGCAACGTCTACGTGTGCCCGGCCCTGATGCTGCACCAGCTGCACAAGGACCTCGGCGACGCGCGCTTCTTCGCCCTGGGCCGCGCCTGGTCGGCGGCGCATACGGGCACGGCGCTGGACCGGGCGGCGTTCGTCGCGTTCGTCAAGGCGCAGACCGGCCACGACTACTCGGCCCTGATCAACGCCTGGCTCGACTCCCCGACGACCCCGGCCTGACCGGCCGGGCGGCTACTCGTGCAAGCCGCCGGCGACGACGTGGATGAAGGCGGCCTGGACGTCGTCGGCGCTGACGGCGTTGTCGACGTAGGCGCCCAGGGGCTGCATGGCGGTCTTGAGCTTGTCGGCGGCGTCCTTCTTGCCGAGCACCACGACGCTGATCGTGACCGGGCGCTCCGTGTCCTTGAGGCCGGCGAGCTTCTGGACCATCGCCGCGACGGCGGGGCCGTTGCTGCTGTCCTTGGCGGCGTCGTCGGTGAGGATGAACACCTGGTTGAACATGTCGTCGTGCCAGTCGTCGCGGATCGACTGGTAGCCGGCGACGACGGTGTCGAGCAGGCCGGCGCCGGCCTTGTGCGCGGTGAGGGCGTTCACCGAGCGGGTGAAGGCGCCCTTCGAGGTGTCGTCGAGGCGGTCGCTCGGCAGGAGCTTGCGGTATCCGCCGGTGGCGCCGGGGCTGATCTCCCACAGGCCGAGGCGGGAGCCGACGGGCATGAGGTCGCCGACGACGCGGCAGCCGGCCTTGAGCACGTCGATGGGGGCCAGCTTGGCGCCGGCCGACGGGCTGGAGCCGCCGGTCGGCGTTGAGCCGCCGCCGTTGGAGCCGGGGGAGCCGGAGATGTCGACGATGATGAGCAGGTTGCTGCGCCGGTCCTCGGGGTCCCAGGTGGCGAAGACGTGCTGGACGTGGTGTGGCGCGAGGACGTCGAACGGCGGCGCGGTGGGCTCGGGCAGGGCGGAGCCGCCGTCGAAGGGCGGGCGGACCTGGCCGGGGCCGCGCAGGCCGGCGGCGTTGATGGCCTGGCGGCCCTCGGTGGTGGAGAACGCGGCGAGGAGCCGGCGCAGGGCCGCGGCCCGCTTCGGGTCGCGTGCGGCGGAGGCGGAGGGCAGCCAGGTGTACCGCATGAGGGCCGTGTGGTCGGCGCCGGCGATGTAGACGCGGTTGGCGCCGCCCAGGCTCATGATCGGCAGCAGGGCGTACTCGGGGACGAGCCCGACCTCGCCGGCCTCGTTCGGGGTGGCGGCGAGGTCGTGGTTGACGGTGCGGGTCACCGCCAGGGTGGTGTTGAGCGCGAGGGAGGAGGCGTCCATGCCCTTCTCGAGCCACACCGCCTCGCCGACGGCGCCGGCGGCGACGAGGCCGTCGCCGGACAGGGAGGGGTCGCGCACGACGAGGCGGACGCCGGAGCCCTTCGTGTCGAGCAGTTCGGACAGGGCGAGCCAGCCGTTGCCCTTGGCCTTGATCTTCTCGGCGGTACCGGGGTCGGTGACCATGAGGATGGGGCTGTTGGCGATCATGGTGCCGGCGGCGCTCTCGCGCTTCTCGGCGGTGTCCTTGTCGGCGGCGACGAGGAACCCGGGTGGTGCGAGCGGGGCCCAGGCGGCGTCGTCGGGGATCCACACGTCGGCGTTGACCTGGCTGAGCTGCCCGGAGGCGGGGCGGCCGTCGGCGCTGGTCGTGTCGACGAGGATGCAGTCGGGGCCGGAGCGCAGGGTGCGCCCGGCGGCGGAGACGACGTTGGCGAACGACGACGCGGTGATGACGTGCAGGGTGGTCGGGCAGTCGGTGCCGTCCGCGGCGTTGCCGGCGCGGTCGTGCAGCACGTACCAGCCGGCGGCGCCGACGAGCCCGACGGCGAGCAGCAGCACCAGTGCTCGCATGGAGGCGCCGAGCGTGAGGGAACCCGCCTGATGCTTGCCCATGGGTGGTGAACCGTCCCGCGGTCGAGGGGTGGATGGACTGGCTGGACCGCGGGCAAGTATGCCATCGAGCGGAGCGGATTCTGTCGGTCGTCCACCGGTCGGTGAAGATCGTCGGCCGTTCGTCCGGTCCATTCTCCGCAGTTCAGGCGGGTTTGTGAACGCACGGTGACGCCGCGGGCACGCGGCGCCCCGTGCGGCGTCGGATATTTGCCACTTCCTATGTATTGGACACGATCATCCACTGTGGACGAAGTAAACGGCGCCTGAACAGGAGATTGACGACCAGGGCTTGCGGTGATAGTGCATCATCGGGGCGTGAAACGGACCGGTCTGCTGATCGTCCTCGTGCTCGTCCTCGTCGTCGCCGGCGCGCTCGTGGGCAACTTCTTCGGCCGCCGTGCCGACCCCGCCGCCGGCGCAACGCAGGTTACGGCGATCATCGGCTCCGAGAAGAAGCCGTTCTTCGACGACCCCGAGGTGCGCGACGTGCTCGCCCGCCACGGCTGGAAGGTGCGCGCCGACCCGGCCGGGTCCCGGCAGATGCCGAGCCGGCTGCCCGGGTACGACTTCGCGTTCCCCAGCAGCACGGCGGCGGCCGAGGAGATCCGCCAGCACGCCACCCCGGCCGGCGACAACGTCGTCGTGTTCTCCTCGCCCCTCGCCGTGGCGACCTTCGTGCCGATCGTCGACCTGCTGCACACCGCGCACCTGGCCGACCGCGACGCCGGCGGCGTGTGGCGGCTGGACCTCAAGGCCCTCGCCGACGCCAACCGGCGCAACCTCAAGTGGACCGACATCCCCGGCAACACCGCGCAGCCCGTCGCGCAGAACGTGCTCGTGGCCACCACGCGGCCCGACGACTCCAACTCCTCGGCCATGTTCGCGGTACTGCTGGACAAGGCCACCGGCGGCGACCTCACCGCCGTCGCGAAGCTCTTCACCGACCAGGGCGCCGTGGACACCACCAGCGAGGAGCCCTTCGAGAGCTACCTGCGCAGCGGGCGCAACTACGCGCCGATGGTGCTCGTCTACGAGGCCCAGTTCGTCGACCACGCCGTCAACGAGGGCAGCAGCGATGGGCAGACGCTGATGTACCCCACGCCGACGCTGATGTGCAAGCACACCGTCGTGCCGTTGACGCCCAACGGCGTGAAGGTCGCCCAGCTGCTCGCCACCGACCACGACCTGCAGCGCCTCGCCGCCAAGCACGGCTTCCGCACCGCCGACGCCACGCTCACCGCGCCCGTCTTCAGCCGGGTCCGCCCCGGCGACGCGCCGCTGCCGGCCTCGATCGACGGCGCCGTGCCCGACCCCGACTACCAGACCCAGCACACGCTGCTGGCGAAGCTCGAGGAGAAGATGTCATGAGGAGGTTCGGCGCCGCGCTCGTCGCGGCGGCGCTGATGCTCGGCGCCTGCAACCCCGGCGGCCACGACCCGGTGCCGCCGGCGCCGAGCGAGGGCCCGTTCCTCAAGGGCTCCGGCGTCCTGCGCGTGCTCGCCTCCAGCGAGCTGTCCGACCTGCAGCCCGTCCTCGCCGACGTGCGCAAGGCCACCGGCGTCGAGGTGCGGCTGACGCCGACCGGTACCCTCGACGGCGTCGAGAACGTGGTGTCCGGCAACGCCGCCAAGTCCTACGACGCGATCTGGTTCGCCAGCAACCGGTACCTCCAGCTGCACCCCGGCGCCGGCGACAAGATCGGCACCGCGACCAAGGTCGCCACCTCCCCGGTCGTGCTCGGCCTGCGCAAGTCCGTCGCGGAGCAGCTCGGCTGGAACGCGCACCGCCCCACGTGGTCGGAGATCGCCGTCGCCGCCGGCGAGCACAAGTTCACCTACGGCATGACCAACCCGGCCAGCTCCAACTCCGGCTTCTCCGCGCTCGTCGGCGTCGCCGCGGCCCTGTCCGGCACCGGCGCCGCGCTCACCGCCGAGCAGATCGCGCCGCTCACACCGCGGCTGCGGGCGTTCTTCGCCGGGCAGAACCTCACCGCCGGCTCGTCGGGCTGGCTCGCCGACGCCTTCGTCAAGAGCCTGGCCCAGAACAGCGACCGCCTCGTCGACGGCCTCGTCAACTACGAGTCGGTGATCCTGTCGCTCAACGCCACCGGCAAGCTGCCGGAACCGCTCACCGTGGTGTACCCCGCCGACGGCGTCGTCACCGCCGACTACCCGCTGACGCTGCTGTCCGGGGTCTCCGAGCAGACGAAGACCAACTACGCCGCCGTCGCCGACTACCTGCGCCGGCCCAGCGTCCAGCAGCAGATCATGACGCAGACGTGGCGGCGGCCCGCCGTGGCCGGCGTCAAGCTCGCCGAGCAGTTCGGGCCGAAGGACGGCGCCCTGCCGGAGCTTCCGTTCCCCGGCAAGCTGGAGGCCGCCAACGCCCTCATCGGCGCGTTCGGCGACGACCTGCGCAAGCCCGCCCGCACCATCTACGTGCTGGACCTGTCCGGCTCGATGAAGGGCGATCGCATCCAGGGGCTCAAGAACGCCCTCGTCGGCCTCACCGGCGCCGACACCAGCCTGTCCGGGCAGTTCAGCCGGTTCAACGGCCGCGAGCAGGTGGTCCTGGTGCCGTTCAGCACCAAGCCCGGCCAGGTCCGCCGCTTCGACGTGCCGGAGGCGAACTTCCAGCCGACCCTGGACCAGATCAAGAGCTACGCCGGCGGCCTCGTCGCCAACGGGGACACCGCCATCTACGACGCCCTGTTCGTCGCCTACGACCAGGCGGCGGCGCTGGCCAAGGAGGACCCGGACCGGTTCACGTCGATCGTGCTGCTCACCGACGGTGAGCTGACCGCAGGGGCGAAGCTGTCGGACTTCCAGGCCAGGCTGCCGCAGCTGCCGAAGGTGCCGGTCTTCACGATCCTGTTCGGCGAGGGCAACGTCGCCGAGATGCAGCAGATCGCCGATCTCACCGGGGGCAAGACCTTCGATGCCCGCACCGGGTCGCTGCCGGCCGCCTTCAAGGAGATCCGCGGGTACCAGTGACGCGTTGAAACGATCTGTTCAAGCCCCGGCAGTGGTGATTTGCCGGGGCTTGGGGTACCACATTGTCATGACCGAACTCTCGCTCGACGACTACCTGGTCGAGGACGACGGCGACGACGACCCGGTGCTGCTGCGCAAGGACGGGCAGCCGGTCGACACGTGGCGGGAGGACTACCCCTACGACGAGCGGATGACGCGCGACGAGTACGACCGCACGAAGCGCCTGCTGCAGATCGAGCTGCTGAAGCTGCAGAACATGATCAAGGCGCGCGGCGACCGGCTCGTCGTGCTGTTCGAGGGCCGCGACGCCGCCGGCAAGGGCGGCACGATCAAGCGGTTCATGGAGCACCTCAACCCGCGCGGCGCCCGCGTCATCGCGCTGGAGAAGCCCAGCGAGCGCGAGTCGACGCAGTGGTACTTCCAGCGCTACGTCCAGTACCTGCCCTCCGCCGGGGAGATCGTGCTGTTCGACCGGTCCTGGTACAACCGGGCCGGCGTCGAGCGGGTCATGGGTTTCTGCAACCGGGCCGAGTATCTCGAGTTCATGCGCCAGGCCCCCGAGCTGGAGCGGATGCTGGTGCGCTCCGGCATCCGGCTGGTCAAGTTCTGGTTCTCGGTGTCGCGCAACGAGCAGCGCACCCGGTTCCTCATCCGCCAGGTCGACCCGGTCCGGCAGTGGAAGCTCTCCCCGATGGACCTCGCCTCGCTGGACAAGTGGGACGACTACACCGAGGCCAAGGAGGCGATGTTCTTCTACACCGACACCGCCGACGCCCCGTGGACCGTGGTCAAGAGCAACGACAAGAAGCGCGCCCGCCTCGAGGCCATGCGCCACGTGCTGAGCCGCTTCGACTACGAGAACAAGGATGTCGATCTCGTCGGCACCCCGGACCCGCTGATCCTCGGCCCGGCCTCGCTGGCCGACGACTCGGCCGACGACGCGCCCCGTTTGTAGCGTGCCCGAGCAGTTTGCACGTCGTACGGTGGAACGGTGCCGGAGGCGGGTGCGGAGCGGGACCTGGCGACAGGGTCGCCCGGCCAGCACGCGACGCTCGCCTACGCCAGCGACGACGAGCTCCGCGACGGCCTGACCACCTTCGTCCGCCGCGCCGTCACCGCAGGTCACCGCGTTGTGATCTTCCTCGACGCCGGCTCGACCGACCTGGCCCGGGCCCTGGCCGCCGCGGCCGACGGCGCCGAGCCCGGCCAGTACACCGGCCTGCGCTACAACACCAGTTCCGCGGGTTCGACGTTCGGCGGCCCGCAGTTCGGCGTGCCGGAGATGCTCGCCGCGCTCGCCGCCCTGCGCGACGACACGTTCGCCGCGGGCTACCCGGCGCTGTCGGTCGCGGGGGAGATGCGCTGGACGTTGCGGGCCGGCTTCACCCCTGCGGACCTGCTGTCGTACGAGAGCCAGGTCAACCGCTTCTTCGGCGACCCGCGGATCACCGGCCTGTGCCTCTACGACCGCCGCCACTTCGCCAAGGACCTGCTGACCCGCATCGGCGTCGTGCACCCCGGCCCTCTGCTGCGCTTCACGCTCGGCGGCTGGGGCGCCCACCTGAGCCTCTTCGGCGAGCTCGACGCCTCCAACGCCGAGTCCCTCCCCACCATCCTCGACCTGGTCGCCGAGGCCGACTCGGTCGTCACGCTCGACGCGAGCGACCTGCACTTCGTCGACGCCGCGAGCGCCGGCACGATCATCGGCTTCGCCGCGTCCCGCCCGCACCGCCACACGGTCGTGCGGTGCTCCCGCGGGGTGCGCCAGACCCTGCAGCTGGTCGGCGCCGAGTCCGTGCCCAGCCTGGTCCTGCGCGACCTCGTCGCCTGACCCGCTTTCGGTGCTACGGCTCGCGCCCGGCGTCTCGTGTTCGCCCTGACTGCGGCTATTTCGGGTTCGCCCCGGGGTGCAACGCCGGCCCGATTGCGGCTTTTCGCTTCTCGCTCCGGCGGGGTGCAACGCCGGCCTGATTGCGGCTTTTCGCTTTTCGCTCCGGCGGGGTGCAACGCCGGCCCGATTGCGACTTTTCGCTTTTCGCTCCGGCGGGGCGCGACGCGGGCCTGATTGCGGCTTTTCGCTTTCGCCCCGGCGGGGTATGACGCTGGCGTGTCAGCACCTGACCCCGACCTGACTTCGGCGGCCGCCGAGCGCGGCGTGTCCACCTGGTACGAGACTTCCGGCCACCGCCGCATCGACATCGACCCGGACGTGGTGCGCGCCGTGACGGCCCTGCTCGACCCGTCCCCACCCGCACCACCGCCCCCCGAGCCGGTGGCGCTCCCGGAGGTCCCGCGCACGTGGGGCTGGATGATCCAGCTGTACGGCGTGCGGTCGCGCTCGTCGTGGGGCGTCGGCGACTTCGCGGACCTGGCCGAGTTCACCCGCTGGGCGGCGTCGACGGGCGCCGGCGTCGTGCTGGTCAACCCGCTGCACGCCGTGGCGCCGGTCGACCCGATGCCCACGTCGCCGTACTCCCCGTCGTCACGCCGCTTCGTCAACCCGTTGTACCTGCGCGTGGAGGACCTGCCGGAGTACCTAGCGGCACCGGCTTCACTACGCACGGACATCGACGCGTTGCGCCCACCGCCCCGTTCTTCGGCAGAGTTGATCGACTACGCCACGACGTGGCGCGCGAAGCGCGCCGCTTTGGAGCTCCTATTCGCGACGCTTGGCGCAGAAATGTCCACTTTTTTCGCGCAAAATCCGGACAATTCTGCGGTGCGCGACTTCGCCACGTACACGGCCCTCGCCGAGACCCACGGCCCCGACTGGCGCGCGTGGCCGCCGGACCTGCGCAGGCCCGGCCGCCCCGCATACGAGGCCGCCGACCCCGAGCGCGTCGCCTTCCACGCCTGGCTGCAGCACCGTTGCGCCGAGCAGCTCGAGTCCGCCAACGCCGCCGCGGCCGGCATGCCGATCGGCATCGTCCACGACCTGGCCGTCGGCATCGACCCCGGCGGCGCCGACGCCTGGGTCCTGCAGGACGTGATCGCCCAGGGCGCCCGGGTCGGCGCCCCGCCGGACGCGTTCAACCAGCAGGGCCAGGACTGGGGCCTGGCCACGTGGCGCCCGGACCGCCTGGCGGCGACGGGCTACGCCGCCTACCGCGCGCTGCTGCGCGACATCCTCACCCACGCCGGCGGCCTGCGCGTCGACCACGTCGCCGGGCTCTGGCGCCTGTGGTGGATCCCGCCGGGCCACGGCGCCGCGGAGGGCGCCTACGTCCACTACGACGCCGCGGCCATGCTCGGCGTGCTGGTCGAGGAGGCCACCCGCGCCGGCGCGGTCGTCGTCGGCGAGGACCTCGGCACCGTCGAGCCCGTCGTGACCCGCACCCTGCAGGAGCGCAACATCCTGGGCTCGTCGGTGCTGTGGTTCACGCGGGACGACGACGGTGCGTTCATCCCGCCCGCCCGATGGCCGGCCGCGTCGATGGCCAGTATATCGACGCACGACCTGCCGACCGCGGCCGGCTTCCTCGCCGGCGAGCACGTCCGCGCCCGGGACGCCGCCGGGGTGCTGACCCGCAGCGTCGCCGCCGAGCAGGCCGCGGCCGGCGCGGACCGGGCGGCGCTGCTCGAGCTCCTCGCCGCCGAGGGCCTGCTGCCGGCGTCGAGCCCGCCCGGCACCGCACGAGGCGATGCCACGCCGAACGGCCCGGCCGCCGACAGCCCCGTGAGGGCCAACCCCGCGAGCACCGTCCCGGCCGCCGCCGCACCGACCGGCGCACCCGTCGACGGCGACGCAACGCCCGAGAGCGACCCGAGGCCCGGCGGCGACGCGACACCCGAGGGCGACGCGAGGCCCGAGGGCGACGCGAGGCCCGAAGGCGACGCGACGCCCGAAGGCGACGGCGCGGCTGGCAGTGGCGATGCGGGCCTGGTTGAGGCCATGCACCGGCTGCTGGCGCGCAGTCCGTGCCGGGTGGTGCTCGCCTCGCCGTACGACGTGCTCGGCGAGGTGCGGCAGCCGAACCTGCCGGGCACGACCGACCAGTATCCGAACTGGCGCATCCCCCTGCCGCTGGGCCTCGAGGATCTTGCCGTGGACGCGCGCATGCGGCGCGTTGCGGAGCTGTTCGAGGGCCGGTAGCAGGAGGCGAGCCGGGCCGGGGGCGCATCGGCTGTTACGGATGCCGGGCGGTGGGCGCGACCGCTTGATTCCACGCTAACATGCGGCCGCAAATCGGCCCTGCGCAGCGTTGCCGACGGTGACGCTGCGAGATACTAGCTGGCCACGCCCACTGTCTGGCCCACCGTTTCCGGGCGGTTCAGCATAGCGAGCATGTGGTGGGCGACGTCGGCCCTGGGGATGGAGAAGCCGCCGCGGATGTTGCGGCCCATGGCCTCGCGGTAGTGGGCGGTCAGGGGCTTGTCGGTGAACATCGGGGGGCGCGAGATCGACCAGTCCAGGCCGCTCGCGCGGACCGCGTCCTCCATCCGGGCCAGGTCGGCGTAGTGGGCGCGGAACTTCGTGCGGGCGAACGGGGCGCCCAGGTGGCGCATGAAGAAGCCGTCGCCCGGGTCGTGCTTCGGAGGGGTCGGGCGCTGCGGGGAAGGGACGGTGCCGACGGGGGCCGCGCTCAGGACGATCAGGCGGCGGACTCCGGTGGCCCGCATCGCCTCGATGACGGCCCTCGTGCCGCGCTCGGCGACGCCCTCCTCCGACGCCGTTGTGGCGCCCAGGGCGGACAGGACCGCGTCGGCGCCGGCGATGGCCTCCTGCAAGGTTGCGGGGTCGGGGTGGGACAGGTCGGCGGCCACGATGCGAGCGGCGGTGCCGTCCAGCTTGCGCGGGGTGCGCACGACCGCGGTGACGTCGTGGCCGGCGGCGATGGCCTGGGTCAGGATGTGGCGGCCGGTGCCGCCGCTGGCGGCCACTACGGTGAGCTTCACGATCGAACTCCTTCGGATCCGGTAACCTCTCTGTGTCCGATAATACGAATTCCATATTACAGTGCCAAGAAAAAGCGGCGCCTCGGGCAGAGGCGCCGCTCACAGAGAAGAGGTTCAGGCCGTCTGGTACTGCAGCGCGCGGAGCAGGTTGTCCGCGCCCTCCTTGTCCAGGGCGGCGTAGGACAGGCGCAGGCCCTGGGCCTCGCCGCCGATCGCGAGCGTCACGGTCGCCATGACGCCGCGCTTGGCCTCGGCGACGGCGACGGCCTCGCGCGGGACCTCGGCGACGATCTTCGCGGTCGGGCGGCCGGTCAGCCAGTGCGGCTCCGTGATGAGCAGGCGCTGGTTGGTCAGCACGATGTAGAAGGCCTTCTTCTGCGTGTACATCATGCCGGCGCCGCCGGACAGGATCGCCGAAGCGGCCATCACGGCCACGTTGCGCGCGATGTTGGCCTTGCCGACGCGGGCGCGGCCGGTGGCCTGGACGGCCTCGCCCGGGCCCATCACGGGCGCCGAGTTCGTGACCGCCATGTCGTGCAGCTTCTGTCTCACGTGGTTCTCCCCGTACGGGTGCCCGCAGCGGCGCGGGCGGCGGATAATCGCACGCGCACGCTACGGGCAACGACGGGTGTCAACCAGTGACCGTTCGACCGACCTACATATGGTCCGGGTGGCGGATGCCGGGGGGCATCTCCTGCAGCATCCACGTGTTGCCGTCGGGGTCGGCGAACGGCACGAAGAGGATGCCGCCCATGTCCATGACCTCGCCGGCGTCGACGCCGCGGGCGAGCAGGCCGGCCCGGGCCAGGTGCGCGTCGTCGACGACGAGGTGCAGGCCGCGCAGGGTGCCCGGCGGCTGGTCCAGGCCGGGCAGGTCGCGGTACAGCAGGATCGAGCACGCCGAGCCCGGCGGCGTGAGCTGCGTGACCCGCGGGCCGCCGCCCGGCTGCAGGTCGTGGTCGACGGTGAAGCCGAGCTTGCCGGCGTAGAAGGCGAGGGCGGCGTCGACGTCCTTGACCGGGACCGGGACCAGCTCCAGGCGCATCGTGAAGGAGGCGGCGAGGTAGGCGTCCAGCCCGGCGTAGGTGGCGTCCATGCCCTCGCGCATCCCGCTCTGCAGCGCGGTTTCGCGGGCGGCGCTGGAGGGGTACGACACCCGCGTCGTGATCCTCGTGCGGCCGCCGAGGTCGTCGAAGGTGAGCGTGTTGCGCGTCTGCGGCCAGCCGCCGCTCCACGTCTCGGTCGCCACGATCCGGTCCGGGCGGACGACCTCCTCGAAGGTGCCGCTGATCGTCATCTCGGTGCCGTCGCCGGCCCGGAACACATAGCGGTACGCCCCGCCCGCGCGCAGATCGATCTCGCAGACCGGCATCGTCCAGCCGGGCGGGCCGACCATCCAGTTCGGCAGGTGCCGCGGGCTCGTGTGCACCGCGAACACCAGGTCCTTCGGCGCGGCCACGACCCGGGTGATGCGCACAACGGCGTCGCCCTCCAGCTCGAAGCCGGTCACGCCGAGCTCGTCAACGCTCATCTTCAGACTCCCCAATCCCGTCCTGTACGAATTGCAGGTACGCGTCCAGACGCGCATAGCTCGAGTCCCAGAACTGCCGGTAGTGCTCGGCGAACGCGGCGACCTCGCGCAGCGGGGCCGCCTCCAGCCGGCACGGGCGCCACTGCGCATCGCGGCCGCGGGAGATCAGCCCGGCCTGCTCGAGCACCCGCAGGTGCTTGGAGATCGCCGGGCCGCTCATCGCGAACGGCGCCGAGAGCTCCTTCACCGTCGCCTCGCCCTCGCTCAGCCGGGCCAGGATCGCCCGGCGGGTGGGGTCCGCGAGGGCCGCGAACGTGGCACTCAACCGGTCCTCGGTAACCATGTGGTTATTTAACCGTCCGGTTATCTACGATGTCAAGCCGTTCAGGGTGGCCTCCGTCGCCCGGGTCCAGACCTGTTCCGCCGTCGCCGGGTCGCCGAGGATGCCGCGCAGCTCCAGGGAGGCCAGGCCGTGCACGAGCGCGAAGAGGTGCCGGCCGACGGTGAACTCGTCGCGGCCGGGGAACAGGCCGAGGTCCAGGCCGCGGCGGATCGTGCGCAGGACGCGATCGAAGCTGGCGTACACCAGGCGGAACACCGGGTCCTCGGGGTCCGCGCCGGCGTGGACCATGCCCATGAAGAGGTCGTACAGCTGGGGCCGCTCCAGCGCCGCGGCGCGATAGCCGGCGATGAGCAGCGGCAGCTCGGCGAGTGGGTCGTCGAGCTCGGAGACGGCCTCGTGGTGGCGGCGCATCGTCTCGGCGACGTCCACCGACAGCTCGCGCAGCAGGCCGTCCTTGTCGCCGAAGAGGCTGTACACGGCCCGGGTCGTGGTGCCGACGGCGTCGGCGACCCGGCGCACCGACACCGCCGCCGGGCCCTCGGCGTGCAGCAGCTCGCCGGCCGCGGCGAGGAGGGCCGCGCGCGTGTCCGCGCCGTGTTCGCGTGGTCGTCCCATGCTTGCCCACCCTATCGCAACGGTGTTACGTTACACCGTAACGAAACGCTGTGACGAAATGGAGGTGTGCCATGGCGTACGACGTGATCGTGGTCGGCACCCGCGTGGCCGGCGCGGCGACGGCGATGCTCCTGGCCCGCCGAGGGCTCAGGGTCCTCGCCGTGGACCGGGCCCGCTTCCCCAGCGACACCCTCTCCACCCACCAGGTCCAGCCGCCCGGCGTCGCCCGCCTGCGCGCCTGGGGCCTGCTGGACCCGCTGCTGGAGGCCGGCACCCCGATGGCCCGCACCGCCCGCTTCGACCCCGGCCCCGCCGTCCTGCACGGCGCCTACCCGGGCCCGGACGGCGTGCTCAGCCCCCGCCGCCGGCTGCTCGACGCGCTCCTGCTCGACGCCGCCCGAGCGGCCGGCGCCGAGGTGTGGGAGGGCTTCGCCGTCGACGGCCTGCGCTTCGAGGGCGGCCGCGTGACCGGCATCGAGGGCGAGGCCAAGGGCGGCGGCCGGCGCGAGGCGGCCGCCGCGGTCGTCGTCGGCGCCGACGGCAAGCACAGCACCGTCGCCCGCGCCGTGCGCGCCCGCGAGTACCGCACCCGACCCTCGACGTCCGGCGCCCTCTACGGCTACTTCGAGGGCCTCGAGCTCACCGGCGGCGAGATGTACCCGCGCCCGGACCGCCTCGCCGGCGTCTGGCCCACCAACGACGGCCTCGCGGTGGTGTACCTCGGCGTGCCCCGCGCGCAGTTCGACGCCGCCCGCCGGCGTGGCATCCCGGCGAGCCTCGACGGCTGCGGCGACCTCGGCGAGCGGGTCGCCGCGGCCAGGCCGGCCGAGCACGTCCGGGGCACCGTCGACCTGCCGAACACGTTCCGCGTGCCCTACGGGCCGGGCTGGGCCCTCGCCGGGGACGCCGGCCTCGTCATGGACCCGATCACCGGCCAGGGCATCGGCAACGCCCTGCGCGACGCCGAGGCCCTCGCCGAGGCGCTTGCCGCCGGCCTCGGCGGCGCCGCCCGGCTGCCGGCAGCGCTGCGCGCCTACCACCGCGGCCGGGACCGGGAGCGCCGCGCCATGTACCGCATCACCACCGGCATGGCCGCGTTCCGCCCCGACCGGTTCGGCGCCCTGCTGTACCGGGCGATCGCCGGCGACCCGGCCGAGGTGACCCGGTTCCTGGGCGCGATCAGCGGTGCCGTGCCGCCGCGCGACTACTTCAACCCGGTGAACCTGCTCGGGACCGTCACAGGATGGCGGCCGACTCCCCGGGCAGCGTGAGCAGGTCCGACTGCAGCAGGACGGACTCGTCGGTGGCGAACAGGACGCACTCCGCGTGCAGCGGCACCGTGCGCGGCTCGCCCGTCAGGTTCGCCACCACGGTGTTCGCGCCGCGGCGGATCAGCAGGACCCCGTTGCCGTGGGTGACGTGCACGCGGTCCAGCCGCGGATCCGACAGCCCGGGCAGCGACTTGCGCAGTTCGATCAGCCGGCGGTACACCCCGAGCAGGTCGGTGTCCATCGCCGCCCAGTCCAGGTGCGAACGGGCGAACGTCTCCGGGTCCTGCGGGTCGGGCACGTCGCCGGGCGGCCAGCCGTGCGCGGCGAACTCCTCCCGCCGGCCCTGCGCGACCGCCGCGGCGAGCGCCGGCTCCGGGTGGCTGGTGAAGAACTGCCAGGGCGTGCGCGCGGCGAACTCCTCGCCCATGAACAGCATCGGCGTGAACGGCGAGGTGAGCAGCAGCGTCGCGCCGACCCGCAGCAGCCCCGGCGACAGCGTCGCGGCCAGCCGGTCGCCGGTGGCCCGGTTGCCGACCTGGTCGTGGTTCTGCAGGCACACCACGAACCGGTGGCCGGGTATGCGGGCCCGGTCGACCGGGCGGCCGTGGACGCGCCGGCGGAACGACGACCAGGTGCCGGCGTGGAAGAACGCCGACTCCCACACCGTCGCGAAGCACTCGGGGGAGCCGAAGTCGCCGTAGTACCCCTGCCGCTCCCCGGTCAGCATCGCGTGCAGGGCGTGGTGGACGTCGTCGTCCCACTGGGCGTGCAGGCCGTACCCGCCGCCCTCGCGGGCGGTGACGAGGCGGGGGTCGTTGAGGTCGGACTCGGCGATGAGCGACAGCGGCCGGCCCACCGCCGTGGACAGCGCGTCGACCTCGGCGGCGAACTCCTCGAGCAGGTGCGTGGCGCCCCGGTCGACCAGGGCGTGGACGGCGTCGAGGCGCAGCCCGTCGGCGTGGTAGTCGCGCAGCCACTGCAGGGCGCTGTCGATGATGAACCGGCGCACCTCGCCGCTGTCGGCCTCGTCTAGGTTCAGCGAGCGGCCCCACGTGTTCGCGCCGGAGGACAGGTACGGGCCGAACCGGGGCGCGTAGGCACCGGACGGGCCGAAGTGGTTGTAGACGGCGTCGATGATCACCCCGAGGCCGGCGCGGTGCGCGGCGTCGACGAAGCGCTTCAGCCCGTCCGGGCCGCCGTAGCTGTCCTGCACCGCATGCCAGCCGACGCCGTCGTAGCCCCAGTTGTACTCGCCGTTGAACGCGTTGACCGGCAGCAGCTCGACGAGGTCGACGCCGAGCTCGACGAGGTACGGCAGCCGCTCGATCGCACCGTCGAACGTCCCCGACGGCGTGAACGTGCCGACGTGCAGCTCGTAGACGACGGCGCCGGCCAGCTGCCGGCCGGTCCAGGCGGCGTCGCCCCACGCGAACCGGTCGTGGTCGTAGACGCGGCTGCGCTCGTGCACGCCGCCGGGCTGCCAGCGCGAGCGCGGGTCGGGCAGGACGCGCTCGTCGTCGTCGAGGGCGAAGCCGTAGTCGGTGCCGTGGCCCGCCGCCGGGTCCTCGGCCGCCCACCACTGCCCGTCCGGGGTCATGGGGATGGATCCGGTACCGCTGTGCAGCACGACCCGCCGCGCGGACGGCGCCCAGACGCGAAACTCCATGTCAGCCCCTCACCAGCAGCGCGACCGGGTACGTGGCCAGCAGGTCGCCGACGGCGGTCGAGGCGACCGCGCGCCCGGTCAGCACGTCGGTCCACGGCCCGTCCGCCAGCTTCAGCTCGGTGTCGCCCCACCCGCCGGCGAGCGTCAGCCCGACCGGCAGCCGGGTCGCGATGCTCAGCGCGCCGCCCCGGTCGAACGCGACCACGTGCCGCTGCGCCGCGCCGGCCGCCGCCACCGGCCGGTAGGTGGTGAACAGCTCGGGCCGGTCCCGGCGCAGCCGCAGCGCGCGGCTGACGACAAGCAGCTTCGCCGTGCCGGACACGTCGACCGGCGGCCGCGGCCGGCCCGCCGCCGCGGCGGCGTCGAGCGCCGCGAGCAGGTCGCGGCGCTCGGCGAAGTCGACCGGGCGGCGGTTGTCGGGGTCGACGAGGGAGTCCTCCCACAGCTCCGTGCCCTGGTACACGTCCGGAACGCCCGGCATCGTCAGCTGCACCAGCTTCTGGCCCAGCGCGTTGCTCCACCCGAACGGCGTGATCCGGGCCGCGAGCTCGCTCACCTCGTCGCGCAGGTCGCCGGCGGCGAAGACCCGCGCCAGGCCCGCCCGCACGGCGTCCTCGAACGCGGCGTCCGGCGCGTCCCACGACGTCGAGCGGTTCGCCTCCCGGGCCGCCTTCTCGAGGTACCGCTGCAGCCTGTGCTCCTCGGCCGGCCAGACGCCGACGATGGCCTGCCAGAACAGGTCCTCGAACGACGGCTCGGGCAGCGGGGCGACCGCGCGCCAGCCGGCCTGGACGGCGGCCCACTCGGCCGGGATCTCGCTGAGCACGGCGAGACGGGCCCGCACGTCCTCGCCGCGTTTCGTGTCGTGGGTCGACAGGGTCGTCATGCCGCCCGGCCACTCCGCCAGCCGGCGCGCCGCCGCCGCGTGGAACTCGTCGGGCTCGACGCCGAAGCGGGACGGGTCGCCGCCGACCTCGTTGAGGGCGACGAAGCGGTTCCAGCGGTACATCGCCGTGTCCTCGACCCCCTTCGCCATGACGGCGCCGGTCAGCTGCTGGAAGCGGGCGCACAGCTCGTCGGCCGGGTCGGTGAGGCGGGGCATGAGCGCGTCGAGGGCCTCGGCGAGGTCGGGCCGCTGCCCGACGGTGCGCCGCGCCGCCTCGGCGAGGTGTTCGCGCCCGTACGGCAGGTAGCTGCGGTACACGTCGAAGTTCGCCGCCAGCTGCGCCAGCACGGGCTCCACCGAGGGGCTGCCGGCGATGCGGGCCAGGCGGTGCAGCTCGGCGGGGAACAGCCGCCCGGTCACGTCGAGCTTCTGCGCGTGCGCCTCGTCGTCCCAGGCGACCGCCGGCGCCGGCGGGTTGGCGGGGTCGACGAACAGCCCGCACACCTCGGCGAGGGCGTCGTAGCCGGTGGTGCCGTCGACCGGCCACTGCGGCGGCAGCGGCTCGCCGCGCTCCAGGATCTTCTCCACGATCAGCCACGTGCCCGGCGCCCGCTCCCGCAGCCGCTCCAGGTAGCCGCCCGGGTCGCGCAGCCCGTCGGGGTGGTCGACGCGGATGCCGTCGGCGAGCCCGTCGCGCACCCAGCGCAGGATCTCCTCGTGCGTGGCCGCGAACACCGCCGGGTCCTCCACCCGCACCCCGGCGAGCTCGGTGACGGCGAAGAACCGCCGGTAGTTGAGCCGCTCGTTGCCCTCCCGCCAGTACACCAGCCGGTAGTGCTGCCGCTCGTGCACCTGCTGCGGGGTGCCGGCGCCGGTGCCCTCGGCGATGGGAAAGCGGTGCTCGAAGTACCGCAGCTCGCCCGCCTCGACGCGCAGGTCGTCGAGGGACTCGGAGCCCAGGACCGGCACGATGAGCGGCCCGGCGTCCCAGTCGATGTCGAACCAGTCGGCGTACCCGCTGGCGCGCCCCTTCGCCAGGACGTCCCACCACATCGGGTTGGCGTCGGGGCGGAACAGCCCCATGTGGTTGGGCACGATGTCCACGACCAGGCCGAGGCCGACGGCGCGCAGCGCGGCCACGAGCCGGTCCAGTGCCGCCGCCCCGCCCAGCTGCGGGCTCACGGCGCGGGGGTCGACGACGTCGTAGCCGTGCGGCGAGCCGGGCGTCGCGCTCAGCAGCGGCGCCGAGTACAGGTGGCTCGCGCCGAGCTCGCGCAGGTAGGGCACGAGCTGCGCCGTGGCGTCCAGGTCGAAGTCCGGGCGCACCTGCACCCGGTAGGTTCCGGACGGGACGCTCATACCGTGCGGTCCAGCACGACGAGGGAGCGGTCCGGGACGGTGATCGTCCCGCCGGCGCTGTAGGACACGCCGTCGCGCGCCGGGCCGGTCGCGGTCGCGATCACCAGCTCCCACTCCTTGCCGTACTCCTGCGGCGGCACCACGAACTCCAGCGGCTCCTCGTGGGCGTTGAAGCACAGCAGGAACGAGTCGTCGACGTGCCGCTCACCGTGCGAGCCCCGCTCGGTGATCGACTCGCCGTTGACGAACAGCATCAGCGCCCGGCCGAAGTGGTTGTCCCAGTCCTCCTCGGTCATCGCCCGCCCGTCGGTGGCGAACCACGCCACGTCCGCCAGGGTGCCCCCCGTCCGGGCGGCCGGCCGGCCGGTGAAGAACCGGCGGCGGCGGAACACCCGGTGCCGTTCCCGGAACAGGGCGAGGCCCCGGGCGAAGGCCAGCAGCTGCTCGTCGACGGTGTCCCAGTCGATCCAGCTGATCTCGTTGTCCTGGCAGTACGCGTTGTTGTTGCCGCGCTGCGTGCGCCCCAGCTCGTCGCCGGCGCAGATCATCGGCGTGCCCTGCGACAGCATCAGCGTGGTGAGGAAGTTGCGCCGCTGCTTGGCCCGCAGCGAGGCGATCGCCGGGTCGTCGGTCGGGCCCTCCACCCCGCAGTTCCAGGAGCGGTTGTAGCTCTCGCCGTCGCGGTTGTCCTCGGTGTTGGCCTCGTTGTGCTTGTCGTTGTAGGACACGAGGTCGTTGAGCGTGAAGCCGTCGTGGCAGGTGACGAAGTTGATGCTGGCGAAGGGGCGCCGCCCGTCGTCCTGGTACAGGTCCGCCGAGCCGCAGATGCGCGACGCGAACTCGCCCAGCGTCGCGGGCTCGCCGCGCCAGAAGTCGCGGACCGTGTCGCGGAAGCGGCCGTTCCACTCCGTCCACAGCGGCGGGAAGTTGCCGACCTGGTAGCCGCCGGGGCCGACGTCCCACGGCTCGGCGATCAGCTTCACCTGGTTGACGACCGGATCCTGCTGTACCACTTCAAAAAATGTGGACAGGCGGTCCACCTCGTAGAACTCCCGCGCGAGGGTGGAGGCGAGGTCGAAGCGGAACCCGTCGACGCGCATCTCCGTCACCCAGTACCGCAGCGAGTCCATCACCAGCTGCAGCGAGTGCGGGTTGCGCACGTTGAGGCTGTTGCCGGTGCCCGTGTAGTCGGTGTAGTAGCGGTTGTCGTCGTCCTCGAGCTTGTAGTAGTGGCCGTTGTCGAGGCCGCGGAAGCTCAGCGTCGGGCCCAGGTGGTTGCCCTCCGCGGTGTGGTTGTAGACCACGTCGAGGATGACCTCGATGCCGGCCGCGTGCAGCGCCTTGACCATGCCGCGGAACTCCTGCACCTGCTGGCCGCGGTGCCGGCGGGCGTAGCCGTGGTAGGGGGCGAAGAACCCGATCGTGTTGTAGCCCCAGTAGTTCGACAGCCCCAGCTCCACCAGGCGCTGGTCGTGCACGAAGTGGTGCACCGGCAGCAGCTCCAGGGCGGTGATGCCCAGCCGCTTGAGGTGCTCGACGATCGCCGGGTGCGCGATGCCGGAGTAGGTGCCGCGCAGCTCCTCCGGCACGTCCGGGTGGCGCATCGTCAGGCCCCGCACGTGCGCCTCGTAGACCACCGTGTGGTGGTACGGCACGCGCGGCGCGGCGTCGTTGCCCCAGTCGAAGTACGGGTTGACGACGACAGCCTTCGGCATGAACGGCGCCGAGTCGGCCGTCGACATCTGCTCGGGGTCGTTGAAGTCGTACCCGTACACCGCCGGGTCCCAGGCGATGTCCCCGTCGATCGCCTTCGCGTAGGGGTCGAGCAGCAGCTTGTGCGGGTTGCAGCGCAGCCCCCGGGCCGGGTCGTAGGGCCCGTGCACCCGGAAACCGTAGCGCTGCCCCGGCTCCACCCCCGGCAGGTATGCGTGCCAGACGAACGCGTCGACCTCGACGAGCCGGATGCGCTCCTCCCGGTCCCCGTCGTCGAACAGGCACAGTTCGACCGAGTCGGCCACCTCACTGAAGATGGCGAAGTTGGTCCCCTGCCCGTCATAGGTCGCACCCAGCGGGTACCGGTTGCCCGGCCAGACCTGCATGCTCACTCCTGCTCTGTCGCTCGGCACCGCGGTACCACGGATCCCCGTTGCCACAGTGTTACGTGCGTCGAAAGTTCACGCGCGGGTACGCGCGAAGCTGGCTGAGATATGCCCGGTGCGCCCAATAATGAATCGTGCCCGCTGGGTGGTCGGATTTCCGACACCGGTTTCGGGATGAACCTCAGGCGAATTCCGCCGTGGCGCACGTTTCAACCAAGGGGGAACGGATCATAGTTGGGCACATGCCCCCGGGATCGGCGATGACCTTCGGCCCGCATGCCTGCACGACGCCGGCGTCGTTCGAGGCCGAATGGCTGCTCACCGACGGCATCGGGGGATACGCGACCGGCACGATCGCTGGCCTGCGGACGCGCCGCTACCACGCGCTGCTCGTCACTCCGGCCCGGCGCGTCGCCCTCGCCGCACTCGACCCGGTCCTCGTCGTACCCGGCGCCCCGCCCGTCCGCCTCGCCACCCACGAGTGGGGTTCCGGCGCGATCGACCCCGCCGGCCACCGCCATCTGGAATCCTTCGAGATCATCGATTCGGTACCGCGGTGGCGCTGGCGCGTCGGCGAATACGTCCTCGAGCGCGAGATCGCGATGACGCGCGGGCGCAACGCCGTCGCCGTCGTGCACCGCCTCGTCGCCGCCCCGCCGGGCGCGCAGGCCCGCCTGACGCTCACCGCCCTGTGCACGTGGCGCGGCGCCGACTCCGAACGCTTCTGCGACGGCCCGGACATGGTGCTGGACGGCACCACGGTCGCCGGCGCATACCGGCTCGACGGGCCCGGCTGGAAACCGCTCGGGGAGTGGTACCTCGACGCGTACCACCGCGAGGAGGCCGCCCGCGGCCTCAACCCGATCGAGGACCTGTGGGCCGCCGGCACCTTCGAGGGCACCCTGCGCGTCGGCGGCGACCTTACCGTCACCGCCTGCTCCGGCGACCTCGAAACCCCGCTGCCGCCCGGCCCGACCGTCGTGGACGAGGCCCGCCGCCGCGCCCGCAGGCTCGTGCGCCAGGCCGGCGCCCGCGACACCGCCGACCGCCTGCTCGTCCTCGCCGCCGACCAGTTCATCGTCACCGGCGGCGACGCGCCCGACGTCATCGCCGGCTACCCCTGGTTCGGCAGCTACCTGCGCGACACCATGACCGCCTACGAGGGCCTCTTCCTGCACACCGGCCGCACCGCCGAGGGCGCGGCGCTGCTGCGCTCCCACGCGGCGCTCGGCGTGCGGATGCGCGAGGAGACGCTGCGCGACGCCGACGGGCCGCTGTGGTACGTGCACGCCGTCGAACGGCACGTCGCCCGCACCGGCGACGCCGACCTCGCCCTCGAGCTGCTGCCCGCCGTCGAGGGCGTCGTCGCCGCGTACACCAAGGGCACCCGCGACGGCGTCAGCGTCGACCCGCTCGACGGCCTGCTCGCCCTCGACGCCCAGCACGCCGGCCTCACCTGGATGAACGCGGTCTTCCCCCGCGGACCCGTCACGCCCCGCGACGGCAAGCCCGTCGAGCTCAACGCCCTGTGGGCCAACGCCCTCGGCGCCGTCGCCGCGCTGCGCGAACGCTGCGGCCGCGACGCCTCCGTCGTGCACGCCCGCCGCGACGCCGTGCGCGCCCAGTTCGTCAAGCGGTTCCGCGCCCCCGACGGCTGGCTCTACGACATCGTCGACGCCGGCCCCGCCCCCTACCCGAAGGGCGGCAGCGGCGTGCACGACGACTCCGTGCTGCGCCCCAACCAGCTGCTCGCCTTCAGCCTGCCGTACGCGCCCGCCGCCGACGAGACGCACCTTCGCGACTCCGTCCTGCGGGCCGTCGGGGCCGGCCTGCTCACCCCGCTGGGCCTGCGCACGCTTGCGCCGGGCGAATACGGGTACGCGGGGGTTCACCGGGGCGGCGTGTTCCCCCGGGACACCGCGTACCACCAGGGGACGGTGTGGCCGTGGTGGATCGGCCCGTATGCCGATGTGCTGTGCGCCGCCGGCCGGTCGGTGGACGCGCTGCTGCACACCGTTGCGGCACATTTGGGCGAGTGCGGTCTCGGGTCGGTGAGTGAGATCGCGGAGGGTGACGCACCGCACCGCGCGACGGGCGCGCCGTTCTCGGCCCGCTCCGTCGCCGCGGTGCTGCACGCACGGGCGGTTATCAGGCAAAACTGCAACTTGCAGGGATTGGAAAAAAAGAAATTGGCCCGCGAACCCCGGCCGCGGACGCGGCGGAACGCGCTACGGTGACAGTCGGCGACGAGAGGTATCCGCTATGCGCGTATTGATGATCGCCTGGGAATTTCCGTCGAGTGAAGAGATAGCCGCCCGCCGGGGCCGCATCGCAGCCCTGTCCGCAGCCCTGGTCGCGGCCGGCCACGAGGTCACGGTCGTCACCCGGCACCGCGCCGGGGCGCCCGCGAACGAGACGTTCGGCGGCGTACGAGTGGTCCGCGCCTCCGCGCTGCCCCCGTTCGACGACACCGACCTCGGCCACACCATGGCCGTGAACCACCTGCTCGCCGAGGCCGCGATCCGCACATCCCCGCCGGTCGGCTACGAGGTCATCCACGCACACGACTGGCTCGTCACCCACGCGGCCGTCACCCTGAAGGAGCACTTCGGCGTCCCGTTCGTGGCGACCCTGCAAGCCACCGAGGCCGGCCGCCACCAGGGCGTCCTGTCGGGCGAGACCAGCCGCTCGGTCCACTCCGTCGAGTGGTGGCTCGGCAGCGAGGCCTGCCGCGTGATCGTCCCGACCGAGTACCTGCGCTGGGAGGTCCAGCACCTCTTCGACGTCCCCGCCGAGCGCGTCGACGTCGTGCCCAACGGCATCGACCCCGACATCTGGACCGCCGAGCCACGCGCGGTGCTCTCGGCGCGCCTGCGCTTCGCCGGCGAGGGCCCGCTGCTGGTGTACGCCGGCCGCCTCATCGCCGAGAAGGGCGTCCAGGACCTGCTGGCCGCGATGCCCGCGATCCGCGAGCGCCACCCCGGCACCCGGGCCGTCGTCGTCGGCGACGGCGACTACCGCGGCGCCCTGATCGAGGAGGCCCGGCGCCTCAAGCTGCACCGCGCCGTCTCCTTCCCTGGCACCCTCGACCAGCCCACCCTCGCCGCCGTCCTGGCCGCCGCGGACGCGTTCGTCATGCCGAGCCGCTACGAGCCCACCGGCACGGTCGCTCTGGAGGCGGCCGCTTCCGGCGCCGCGCTGGTCGTCGCCTCCACCGGCGGCCTGGCATCGATCGTCGAACACGGCGTCACCGGCATCCGCTTCCCGGCCGGCGACCCCGACGGCTTGTCCGACGCGGTCGGCGCCCTCCTGCAGGACCCGATGTTCGCCCAGACGCTGGCGTCCCGGGCCCGCCAGATGGCCCGCGAACGCCACTCCTGGCACGCGATCGCCGCCCGCACCGCCACCGTGTACGGCGCCGCGGTCGACGAGGCCCCCGACTTCGAGGCCGGCCGGCAGGCGGCCTCCCTGGACAGCGGCCGCCCCGTCGTCTTCGTCCCGCAGGGCAACCTGCTGGCCGACCCGCCGCGCGTCCCGGTCGGCGAGCGCCCCGCCAGCCTCGTGCGGGCCGCCGCCGACGAGGCCGCCTGGCAGGCCGGCGCCGACGCGGCGCGGGCCGCGATCGCCGCCGAGGGCTCCCTGTGGGCCATCGACGACGCCGCGGAGCGCGAGGCCGCCGACCGCGACGCCGCCGCGCGCGCGGCCGCAGCGCCGTTCGACGTGCTGATGGCGGCGGTGGAGCGCCGCTGACCCGTTCGGGACCCGGGGCCGCTCACGGCGGCCTCGGGGCCACCCGGCTAGGGCTGGGCTGCGTGCGTGTCCAGCCACTCCTGCAGCGGGCCGCAGCCGCGCAGGAACTGCTCCACGTGCGTGCGGGCCTTCGCGGTGCCGAGCCAGGGCTTCAGCGGGAACTGGTGCCACGCGATCAGGCCCTTGTGCCGCAGCAGGTCGGCCCGCGGGTGCTCCTTGTCGAAGCCCCGCGGCACCGACTTCAGCTGCTCGTGCGACGTCACCGACCAGCCCCGCGACTCCAGGTCTGCGACGATGCGCGCCAGGAGCAGGCCGGAGGAGTCGTCGGCGACGGCCTGGCGGAAGCGGGCGAGCCGGGGCGAGTCCATCATGTACGCCCCCGCGCCCGCGGCCAGGCCGTGCGCCGTGAGCTGGATGTACCCGCCCCGCTCGAACGACGCCGCGCAGGACGTCTTGTAGGGGGACTTGTCGGCGCTGAAGCGCACGTCGCGATACGGCCGGAAGATCTTCGCCGGGCCGAACTCCGGCTCCAGCTCGGCGAGCAGCTCCGTCATCGGAGCGCGCACCTGCTCGTCGTACGTCGCCTTGTGCGCCGTCCAGTACGTCTTGGAGTTGTCCGCCTCGAGGCCGTCGTAGAACTCGAGGGCCTCCGCGGGCCAGCCGTGGAACGTCACGAACACGAAGCTTACGACGACACGACCAGACTGGGGTTCGCCCGCAGGAACCCGACCACCTCCGGCGGGGCGGTGGCGGGGGAGCCGGCGGCGAAGGGCGGCCGCGGGTCGTACTCGATGGCGAGCTGGATCGTCTGCGCGACCCGCGCCCCGGCGATGCGGCCGGCGAGGGTGAGCGCCAGGTCGATGCCGGCGGACACCCCGGCCGCCGTCGCGTACTTCCCGTCGAGGACCACCCGTTCGGACACCGGCCGCGCGCCGTACGAGCGCAGCCGCTCGGTCACCAGCCAGTGCGACGTGGCCGGCCGCCCGCGCAGCAGCCCGGCGGCGGCGAGGATGAGCGATCCGGTGCACACCGACGTCATCCAGGTCGCGCCGGCGTCCACGGCTTGCAGCCACTCGTGCAGCGGTGCGTCGCCGACCTGCGCGGCGACGTCGGGACCGCCCGGCACGACGACGATGTCCGGCGACGGTACCGCGCTGAACCCGGCCGTCGCCGTCAACGTCAGCGACCCGGTGTCGGTCGTCACCGGCCCCGGCTTCGCGGCGGTGAAGACGACCGACGCGCCCGGCAGGCGCGAGAGCACCTCGTAGGGCCCGACGATGTCGAGGGCGGTCATCCCGGGGTACAACACCATGGCTGTCTGCATTTAGAAACGCTCCCGATAGTCGGCCGGGCCGACGCCCAGCTCCCGGACGAACGCGCGGCGCATTGCCTCCGGCGTCCCGTATCCACAGGCCCGGGCGATCTCCTCCACGCCCGAGCCGCCTTCCTCCAGCAGCCGCCGCGCCGCCTCGAGCCGCACCCCGTCGACGTAGCGCCCGGGCGGGGTGCCGACCTCGGCCGCGAACGCCCGGCTGAACTGCCGCGGCGATAGGTTCGCCCGCCGCGCGAGGGCGGGCACGGACAGGTCGGCGGCGGGGTGCTCGGCGGCGTAGCGCTGCACCTCCCGCAACGGATCGCGGGCGGCGACCTGCGCGGCGAGCTGCACGCTGAACTGCCGCTGCCCGCCCGGCCGGCGCAGGAACATCACGAGGTGCCGGGCGATGGTGAGCGCGACGTCGCGGCCGAGGTCGTCCTCGACGAGCGCGAGCGCGAGGTCGATGCCCGCCGTGACGCCCGCCGACGTCGACACCGCCCCGTCGCGCACGAAGATCGGCTCCGGGTCGACGGTCACTGCCGGGAACCGCCGCGCGAGCGACGAGCAGTGGTCCCAGTGCGTGGTCGCCCGCCGCCCGTCGAGGAGCCCGGCCTCGGCGAGCAGGAACGCACCGGTGCAGACGGACATGATCCGCGCCACGCCCGGCCCGGTGCGGCGCAGCCACTCCACGAGCCGCGGGTCGTTCGTCCTGGTCCCGGCGCCGCCCGGCACGATGAGCAGGTCGGGCGGGGCCGCCTGTTCAAGGTCCTCGTCGGGCGTGAGGCGCAGCCCGCTGGACGTGCGGACGGCCAGCCCGTCGATGCTGCCGATCCGGATGTGGTACCGCAGGTCAGCCCGGTTCGCCCCCGCAAAGACCTCGAGGGGCCCGGTGACGTCGAGGCTCTGCACCCCGTCGAAGATCGCGATCAGCACGCGCTGGCCCGGCATGCCTCCGATCCTGCGGGCGAGGCGGGCATGTCACAACGCCGCGTACCCCACCTTTCGTGCCATCGCCCCGTTTTTGTCGTACCCCTGTTCTAGGGTCGGGCCATGACAGAAGACCGGTGCTCGAGCGGCTCAGCCGGCGCGGCGGCGGGCCCGGCGCATGGCGAGCTCGTCGCCGGTGTTGAACGCGTCATCCGCACCGGCAGCGAAGTCATTTTGGGTCTGGGACGCGGGCAGCTCCTCGCCCGTTGCCGCCGCCTCGGCCGGCAGGTGCGACAGCGTGCCCTCGATCTCCTTGAACGCGCCCGAGATCGCGATGCCGAAGACGCCCTGCCCGCCCTGCAGCAGGTCGACGACCTCCTCGGGCGACCGGCACTCGTAGACGGTGGTCCCGTCGGAGATGAGCGTGATCCCGGCAAGGTCCCCGACCCCGCGCGAGCGCAGCGTGTCGATCGCCTTGCGGATGTTCTGCAGCGAGACCCCGGCGTCGAGCAGCCGCTTGACGACCTTGAGCACCACGATGTCGCGGAACGAGTAGAGCCGCTGGCTCCCCGACCCGGCAGCGTCGCGCACGGAGGGCACGACGAGCCCGGTGCGCGCCCAGTAGTCGAGCTGCCGGTAGCTGATCCCGGCGGCGTGACAGGCGGTCGGCCCGCGGTAGCCCACGTCCTCGGCCCCCGCGATCGCACTGGCCAGCACCCCGCCACCGCCACCGCCGCTGCCCCCGGCAGCGCCGTGGCCGCCCGCGGAGTCGGCGTGGCCCGCGCCCGGCACGTCCCCGCCCGCCCGGTTCGCCACGGCGGTGTGGTTCACCCCGGCCGCGCCCTCGTTGAGATGGCTCCCGCTCGGGTCGGATCCGCCCGCGTGCCCCGTGCCGTTCATGTTCCCGCCTACGTGGCTCGAGTCGGTCGCGTGCCCGGCGGAGTACCACCCGCCGTCGTCAACCCCCGTGTCGTAGGCACCGCCCACGCTCGGGCTGTCGGAGGCCGGGAACGAACCCACGTTCGCCCCCGTCACCTGGCCCTGCTCAACGGCATGACCGGGTGTCCCGGGATCGGGCGGCTGTTGCATTGCGACCCACCTCCAGCGTCAACACCCGCAACCCTATAGCGCACCTTGAGGGTCTGCGGGGAGGTAACGCCGCGACACGCCGCGTGCCGACGCACGATTCCACGCACGCACCCACGTTGGGCGCACTGCCCGCCGGCCCCCACCCACCGACGACTCCGGACAACGCACCCCCGACGCTACCCGCCACACCGCTCCCCAACAGCCACCGCGCCACATCTGCCCAGGGTGAACCCACGCCCACCCCCGGGGTGATCCCCCGCACGCCCCTCACCCCGCCCGCCCCCCACCTTCCCTCACCCACTCGACCTCCCGCCCCGCCCCACCCGCTCGCTCTCCGCCTGCAGCCTTCGCGCCCGCCCCGTGGCCCCTTGCGTTGGCCGCCGCGCCCGCCCTCCCGCGCGCCGCTTTCGCGCCTCCGTGGCCCTCGCTCCTCGCGCTGCCCGCGCCGTCCGGCTTCCCGTGCGCCGCCCCGGCGCCGCCGCTCTGTGGCCTTGTCGGGTTGCCCGCCGCGCCCGCCCTCCGGCGCGCCGCCTCCGCGCCGTTGCTCCTCGCGTTGTCCGCCGCGTCCGGCCTCCAGCGCCGCTTTCGCGTTCGTGTGCGCAGGCCGTGCTCCACCGCCCTCGCCCGGGCCGTCGCGCTGTTCGCCGCGCCCGTGCTGGTCCGCCTTCGGGGGACCTCGCCCGCTCGGGGCCTTGTTCGGTCCGTGGATGGCGCCGCTTCATGGCCCGGCGATGTGTCCTCGGCCGTCCGAAGCGCTGGACTGGTCTGGCTGCACTCGGGTGGGCGGCATTTTCTTTCCGCGATCATGCGTTTTTCGGCTTGCTCGTGGCCGGTTTTTTATCAACGTGGAAACAAAACGTACAAGGGGGTACGTTATCTCTCCGCGATCATGAAAAACCGGCCCCCGGCAGGGGCAAATAGGCATGATCGTGGAGAGAAAACGCTGCTAGGCACCCGGAACGCAGCCCGTAGGTGGGCTGCACCCCGCGGGTGCGCAGTCGGCCAGAGTCGGCTACCGCGGGGACAAAACCGCCGCCGGGCCGTGGCGTCACGCCAATCGTTTCGCGCGCTTGATGCTGCCCTGACTGGGTGAGGGCCGGTGTGGTTGTTGGCTCGAATGGGCATAAGCCCGCAATTCACGCGTAAGCGGCCTCCGGCGGCGTGTTGTCGAGGTGAGACGGCCGCCAGAGCCGGGGAGTGGCCGACCTTTCGTCGCAGGCTACGGGGGCTCGGAGCCGCGGGAGCTGCCAGCCCGCCGTCCTGGGCCGCGGGGTGCGCGGGTCAGCGAGCGCCGGGTGTGTGGCGTGTGAGGCGCTTGGTGCGGGCCCCGCTGGCGAAGCGGGGCAGCCAGCAAGGAGCGGCGCTCAGCCGGCGAAGTCCTCCGGGCGGACCTGCTCCAGGAACTCGCGGAACTTTTCGACCTCGTCCTCCTGCTCGTCCGGGATGACGATGGCCGCCTCGGTCAGGACCTGGTCGGCGCAGCGGATCGGGGCGCCGACGCGAAGTGCCAGGGCGATCGAGTCGCTCGGGCGGGCCGAGACGCGGACGTTGTCGCCGATGACGAGCTCGGCGTAGAAGATGTTGTCGCGCATCTCGACGATCTCGACCGCGTGCAGCGGGGCCTTCAAGGCCGCCAGCATGTCGCGCATCAGGTCGTGGGTGAGTGGTCGGGCCGGCTTGACCCCCTGCTGCTCGTAGGCGATCGCGGTGGCCTCTACCGCGCCGATCCAGATCGGCAGGTAGCGGTCGCCGTCGACCTCCTTGAGCAACACGATGGGCTGATTGGTAGGCAGCTCCACGCGAACTCCGACCACATTCAGCTCTCGCACTGCCGCCGCCTCCGTGTCGACTTCCCTCTCCCTGCACGTTACACGGACTCCATGGCAGTCGTGCCACTCGCGACGCGGCTGTTGTGTGCCTAGTGGCGAAGATCGCCCGCAAACAACAGGCGTTATTTACCCAGGATTTCCCGAAGTCCGGCCCGGACCAGGGCGGCGTGCACGCGCTGGGTGAGAGCGGCGAGCTCGTGGACGGTGTCGGCGGCGCGGGCGCGGCCGGCCGGGCCGTTCTGGCGGGTGAGCGGGGTCACGAGCTGGCTGAACAGGCCGATCTCGCGGTCGGCGGCGGCCCGGTACGCGCGCAGGTGCCGCGGCTCGAGGCCGAACTCGGCCAGGCGGGCCGCGGCGGAGGCGACCTCGAGCGCATCGGCGTCGTAGCCGGCGCCGTGGCGGGGCTTGAGCAGGCCGTGGTCTTCGAGCGACTGCAGGAACGCGTCGCTGAGGCCGGTCTTGTTCAGCAGTTCGTCGCGGGTGAGGCGGACCTCGGCGGGGGCTTCCTGCGGTACCACATCGGAAACCTCGGTCAGCGGCTCCCGCATGGTGGCCAGGTGCTCGCGGATCACGCGCAGGGGCAGGTACTGGTCGCGCTGCGCGGTCAGCACGTAGCGCAGCCGCGCGACGTCGGTCCACGTGTACTTGCGGTACCCGGCGGGGGTGCGCCGCGGCTCGACCAGGCCCTCGGTCTCCAGGAAGCGCAGCTTGGAGATGGTGACGTCGGGGAAGTCGCCGCGCAGGTGCGCGAGCACCTCGCCGATGCTCATGAGACGTTCACCCCGGGTGAGGTCCTCACCCGGGGTCGAAGAGTTCCAGGCGGCCGCGGACGCCGTCATCGCCTCAGCTTTCGTCGGGGCGCGGTCCTGCCACGAACACGAGGCGGAACTTGCCGATCTGAACCTCGTCGCCGTTGCTCAGCGTGGCGGCCTCGACACGCTCACGGTTGACGTAGGTGCCGTTGAGGCTGCCGACGTCGCGGACCGTGAAGGTGCCGCCCTCGCGGTGGAACTCGGCGTGGCGGCGCGAGACCGTCACGTCGTCGAGGAAGATGTCGCTGTCGGGGTGCCGGCCGCTCGTGGTCACGTCGTGGTCGAGCAGGAAGCGTGCGCCGGCGTTGGGGCCGCGGCGGACCGCGAGCAGCGCCGTTCCCGGCGGCAGGGAACCCGACACCCGCGTGGGGACCATGTCGTTGTCCGGCCCCTCGATGGCATCCTCAATGGCGCCAAGGTTCAGCGTGGACGTGACGTCGAGCGGGGGAAACTCGTCGTCTGGGCGCGTCATCGAACCACCTCACGGTCGTATGTCGGTGTCTACCGGTGGCGCATACGGTTGACTGAGCGAGCGTAGTCACGCCCGAAATAACGGGTCAACCGGACGCGCGGAATGGCGACTGGTGAAATGCCAGGAAACAGAAAGGTGGTCAGCTGACGGTCAGTTCGCCGTAAGCCTTGGCGTCCAGTAGTGCGTCGACGGCGGCCGGGTCGGCGGGCTTGACCTCGACGAGCCAGCCCTCGCCGTACGGGTCGGAGTTGATGAGCTCGGGCGTGCTCTCGAGGGCCGGGTTGACCGCGACGACCTCGCCGCTGACCGGCGAGTAGATCTCCGACACGCTCTTGGTCGACTCGACCTCCCCGAGTGCCGCACCCGCCTCGAACGTGGCACCGGCCTCGGGCAGCTGCACGAAGACGATGTCGCCCAGGGAGTCCTGCGCGAAGTGCGTGATGCCGACCTTGAAGGTGCCCTCGCCGGCGGGGGCGAGCCACTCGTGTTCGGCGGTGTACCGCAGATCCTCGGGAATCACGTGAGTCCTTGTCTGTCAGGCTGGCTTGGCGTACTGCAATGCACCGGCATTGTGCAACGCGGTCACGTGCACAGGGTCCGCTTCGCGCACCGAAACGGTACCGCCGTGCTGACGGACACTGTCCACGACCCCTCCCGGGATGTTCAGCGCCGTCCGCATGGTGTCCGGTCCCCCGATGACGGTGATCGTATACGGTGCGGCGAGCGTCGTCCCGTCGACCACGAGCCGGCCCCCTTCCGGGGCATCGACGAAGTACGTCGAGGCGACGATGCGTGTCGCCGGGCCGCCCGCCCCCGCGATCTGCATCGCCTCGGCCCCGGCGCCGCGCAGCTCCTCGACGGCGTCGAGCACCGTTTCGGACTTTATCGCCTCGGTACCCTGCATGAGGTCGATCTGCAGCCCAGGCCCTTCGGCCGGCAGCGTCCCGGCCAGGATGCCGAGCTCGTCGGCCCGCTTGCGGGCGTCGGCGAGCGCCGCGTCGCGGCCCTGCGTGTTCGAGTCCAGCTCCCGCTGGGTGGCCTCGAGGTCGCCGATCTCGCCGCGGAGGCGGTCCTGCTGCGCGTCGAGGTCGGAGAGGATCCGCACGAGGTCCTCGGGCCGGGCCGAGGACAGCTCGGCGTCGGACCCGCCGGCCTTGAACTGCACCGCCACGGCGAAGCCGAGCAGCGCCACGAGCAGCGCGATGACGAGGTTGGCGGGCTTCTTCACAACGAATTCCCTCAGAAGCCCTACGCCCGGAACAGGTGCCGGCGGATCGCCGCCACGTTGCCGAAGATCCGCACGCCGAGGACGACGACCACGCCGGTGGACAGCTGCCCGCCGACGCCGAGCTTGTCGCCCAGGTACACGATCAGGCCGGCGACGAGCACGTTGGACACGAACGACACGACGAACTGCTTGTCGTCGAAGATCCCGTCGAGCTTGGCCCGGACCCCGCCGAAGACGGCGTCGAGGGCCGCGACGACCGCGATCGGCAGGTACGGCTGCAGCCCGAGCGGCACGGACGGCTCGATGAAGATGCCGGCCGCAACCCCGATGGCCAGGGCGATCACGGCGATCATCGCGTGGGACCTCCAGAGGGAGTCGGCGAGGGCGTCCTGGCGTACCGCAGCGGCGGCTCGGCGGCGGCGGCCAGGGCGAGGTTGGTGCGCTTCTTCACGCTGAACTGCATCCGGTACTCCTCGATGTACCGCTTGAACCGCTTGGCCGTCCCGGAGGAGCCGAACGTGTCGGCGAGGCCGGGCGGCCCGATGGCGGTGACCTCGTAGGGGCTGGTCACCGGCCGGAAGTCGACGAGGATGACGCCGCCCGCGGCCCGGATCGTGCTCGTCGCGGTGAGCCGCTGCCCGTTGACGGCGACCGCCTCGGCGCCGGCCTGCCACAGCCCGTTGGCAATGTCCTGCAGGTCGCGGTCCGTGACCAGGCCGAGGTTCTCCGCGGCGGCCCGGCCGGTCACCGGGTCGACCTGCGGCGGCGCGTCGACGACCCGGACCGCGGCGCCGTCGCCGGTGACCTTGCCCGTGCCGGTGCCGGCCGCGAGGGCCTTGAGCCGGGCCGCGCTGTCGGCGTCGCCGACCGCGTCGTCGCGGGCCTGGTCGACCTGCGTGCGCAGGTCGGCGGCGCGCCGCTGCAGGTCGTCGGCGGTGCGCTGGCGGGCCCGCACGTCGGCGACGAGGTCGGCCCGCGCCTTCGTGGTGCCCGGCGCCGCCGCGACCGCCTGGTGGTACGCCACGGCGAGCAGGAACCCGACGGCGAGCATCGCCGCGGCCGTCAGCCAGCGCCCGGACTTCGGCGGGGGCGCGTCGCCGCGGCGGGCGGCGGCCGCGGCGTACCCGGGGTCGAGCGGGTTGCGGAACAGCTCGCCCAGCAGGTCGTCGCGGCGCGGCGAACTCACGACGCGCCGGCGGCCGCGGCACGTCCAGCGCGCACGTGCACGGCCGCCTGGATGAAGTAGAAGACGGCGGCGACCCAGTACAGCACGATGCCCCACCACAGCAGCGCCCAGCCGCTGGGCTGCGCCCACGGGCGCGCCGCCTCGCTGAAGTGCGCGAGCAGCATCATCGGGAAGCCCATGAGCAGGATCGCGGTGGCGGTCTTGCCGACGTAGTGCACCGGCGGCGGCCCGTGGCCGAGGATGCGCAGCACCACCAGGCACAGGATCATGACGGCCTCGCGGGCCAGCAGCGCGATCGTGAACCACCACGGCACGACGTCCTTGAACGTCAGCGCGATGAGCGTCGCCAGGATGTACAACCGGTCGGCGAGCGGGTCGAGCAGCTCACCGAGGCGGCTGACCTGCTTGAGGCGCCGCGCCGCGAAGCCGTCCACCCAGTCGCTGAGGCCCCCGACGATGAGCACGCCGATCGCCCAGCCGGTGGCGTCGGTGGCGAGGAAGAGGTACAGGAACAATGGCACGCCGAGCAGGCGCATGAAGCTGATGAGGTTCGGGACGGTGAGCACCGGCCCGAGACCCTGCCGGTCTGCCACGCCCGGAATGTTAACAGCCTTGCCCGGGTGACCCGGTGCAGGCGCAGCGGGCCCGCCCGGTAGCGTCCGGCGGCATGAGGCGGACGATTGCCGTTTTAGCCGTTTTGGTACTCCAAGGATGCTCGCATTCGGCGTCCAAGCCCCCGGCCACTGCGCCTTCGGCGGACTCGTCGGCCCTCTCGGCGGGCCAGGGCGGCCTGGGCGCGGCCCCGTCCGGCTCCGCCTCGCCCACCGCCAATGCCCCCTGCGCGATTTTCCCCGCCGACAACGTCTGGCACGCCGACGTCTCCAAGCTGCCGGTCAACCGCGACTCCGCCGCCTGGGTCGCGAGCATCGGCGCCGCCGCGCACGCCCACCCCGACTTCGGCTCCGGCCTCATCGACGGCGCCCCGTTCGGCATCCCGGTCACCGCCGTCCCCGCCGGCCAGGCCAAGGTCAAGGTCACGTTCAGCTACGCCGGCGAGAGCGACCCCGGCCCGTACCCGATCCCGAAGAACGCCCGCATCGAGGGCGGCGCCAACGCCGACGGCGACCGGCACGTGATCCTGCAGGACACCGCGGCATGCAAGGCCTACGAGCTCTTCGACGCGCACCCGAACGCCGACGGCTCGTGGAAGGCCGGCTCCGGCGCCGTGTACGACCTGCGCGGCAACGCCCTGCGCAAGGCCGGCTGGACCTCCGCCGACGCCGCCGGCCTGCCGATCCTGCCCGGCCTGCCCCGTGCCGACGAGGCCGCCGCGGGCAAGGTCGACCACGCCATCCGCTTCACCGCCCCGAAGACCCGCAAGTCCTACATCTGGCCGGCCCGCCACGCCGCCTCCGACGCCACCGACGCCTCCCTGCCGCCGATGGGCGCCCGCTTCCGCCTGAAGGCGTCGGTGGACATCTCGAAGTACCCGCCACAGGCCCGCGCGATCGCACAGGCCCTCAAGACCTACGGCGCGATCCTGGCCGACAACGGCTCGCCGTGGTACTTCTCCGGCACGCAGGACGACCGCTGGAACAACGGCCAGCTCGACGCGCTCAAGTCGCTGAAGGGCTCCGACTTCGAGGCCGTCGACTCGTCGTCGCTGATGCTCGACCCCAACTCGGCCCGCTGCCGCCCCTGATTCCGCCACCCCCTGCTGGCCGGGCAGCCGCAGGAGACGCTCGCTGGAGCGGTGGGAGCGCGGCGCGGCTACTTGAGCAGGGCGAGCGTGAAGTCGCCGGCCTGCGGGTGGTAGCCGTGGTCGATGACCCAGCGGTCGGTGAGTGCGGCGGCGAAGCGGACCAGGACGGCCGGGTCCGCGTACAGCTCGTCCGGCGCCCTGGCCTCCTCGGGGCGCAGCGCGCTGAGGAAGTTGACGGCCACGGCGCGCCGGGAAATGTCGTACGCCTGTTCTAAAATCTGGAGGTAGTAGAGGGGTTCGTCCGGATCCTTGAACTGGAAGATGCCGCTCGCGAAGACGTAGTCGTAGCTGCCCTCGGGGGCGTGGCCCGGTGGGAGCGCGGCGACGTCCGGGGCGCCGCGGGCGGATGCCAGTTCGACCATGCGGGGGTCCAGGTCGACGCCGGCGTAGGTCAGGGGGAGGTCCATGGAGCGCAGGTAGAAGTAGAGGTCGGCGGGGCCGCAGCCCCAGTCGAGGACCGAGCCGCCGCGGTAGCCGGCCGCGCGGACGAGGGCGTCGAAGCGGATGCGCTGCAGGGTGGCGCTGCCCCAGCCCGCGATGCGCCACGACGGGCCGTCGAGGCCGGCGTGGAACGTCCGGATGGCGTCCGTCCGCGGCATCGGCGGCGGTGAAGGCGGTGAATCGGTCACAGTGAGGCCTCCGTCCAGGCTCGAAAGAGGATCTCGTCGACGGTTTCGGCGGCCGACTGGTCCGAAGTGTCCAGCCACAGGCCGATGCGTGGGGTGCGCACCCGGAGTTCGGCGTCCAGGGACTCCACGGTCCAGTCGCTGTAGGCGGTCTTCGGGCGGGACGCCTCGCGGGCGGTCACCGCCTCGGGGGAAGGGGCCAGCACCACGAGCAGGAGGGGGCGGTTGCGGATCAGGGACACGGTTTCGGGCAGCTGCTCGCCGAGGATGACGTCCTGGGCGACGACGGTGAAGCCGGCCTCGAAGTAGGCGTCGGCCGTCTGCGCGGTCAGGCGGTGGCGCAGGCGCAGCTGGGCGAGGGCCTCGTCCGACGGCGGCGGGGTCATGTCGGCGCGGCCGTTGACGACCTGGCGGCGGAACAGGTCGCCGCGGACGTGGACGGAGCGTGGCAGGCGTTCGGCGAGGGCCTGGGCGACCGTCGACTTGCCGGATGCCTGGATGCCGGTGATCAGCACGATCGCCTGGCCGGAGTCTCGCCGTGGTTCGGACATGGGCTCAGCGAGCCAGCCGGGTGCGGATCAGCAGGGCGTTGAGGGCGTCGGTGGCGGAGGGGGTGGCGGGGAGGCTCGAGGCATCGCGGGCGGACTCCAGCTCGGCAGTCAGGCGTTCGACGTCCGCGGACAGCCGGGATGGGGAGACCAGCGACGGGGTCAGGAGGTCGTGTTCGCCGGACTTCTTGGCCTCGATGAGGTCGGGGACGTAGGGGAGGGTGTTGAGCACGCGCAGGTCGGCCTGGACCTCGCCGGTGCGCATCAGGTGGATGCCGGTGTGCAGCACGCGCAACGTGTACAGCGCCGGCTTCAGCTCGCCGGTGCGCTGGTAGAGCTGCCACTGGCCGGCGGCGAAGCCCAGATAGTGGCGGGCGTGCTCCGGGGTGAGGCAGCCGGGTGCCAGGGACTTGAGCTCCTCGTGCAGGGAGGAGGTGCGCACGACCAGCGGGGAGAGCAGCTGCTCCAGGACGTAGCCGTTCGGCCGGAGCAGCAGGCGGACGAACTTGGCCAGCTCCTGGCTGACGACGTCGAGTTCCATGCCCTCGCGGACACCGCCGGACTGGACCGTCTCCGGGCCCGTCTCCAGGCCGACGACCTCGTGCAGCGGCAGGATGTGGCAGGCGCGCAGGTCCAGGTCGGAGTCGACGGAGGCGAAGCCGTACAGATGGGCGCCGCTCACGGTGGCGAAGACCAGCGGGTACGGGTGCTCGTCGGCCACCTCGCCCGCCCACGACGGGATCTCGTCGAGCACCGGCAGCGGGCGGGGGACGAAGGGCGGCGCGCCGCCGAAAGCGGCGCCGGAGCGCAGGGAGACCAGGAAGCGCTCCACCGCGGCGCGGTCCGGCGACTTGGGGAGCACCGTTTCCGACTCGGCGGCGGACAGGTCGGCCTCCAGGTCCGCGGCCAAGGCGGTGAAATGCTCCCAGGTCAGGTCGCCGGCCCGGATCGCCAGGAGCTCGTCGCGGTGTGCGCTGACGTCGACCAGGACCTCGCCGGTGCGCAGGACGTGGGCGCCGGCGCGCAGCAGGCGGGCCATGTGCATCGCCTGCTTCCAGCGGACCTCGCCGGTGCGGGCGCGGGTCGAGGTCAGCTTCGCCAGCTGGTCGCGGGCGTAGTCGCCGTAGGTGCGGGCGGCGCGGCGGGAAAGCAACGCCGGGCGGAGCTCCAGCAGGGCGCGGCCGGCGTCGGTGACGTGCTCGACCAGCGGGGAGTACAGGCACTCCCAGACGGTCGGGTTGGCGGCCAGGGCGAGGGTGCAGGCGCGCTCCACCTCCCAGGAGAACTGCTCCGGCAGCGGGCCCTCCACGTGCGTCGGCGGCTTGTCCAGGCGCCAGAAGTCGCTGGTCGGGGCCTGGAAGACGCCGCGGCGGTCGGTGTCGGAGGCGGGGCCGGACAGGCCGTAGGCGCGGGAGCCGACGACTGCCGAGTAGATCGTGTGCTTCGCCACGATGGTCAAGTCCTGCACAGTTGGTAGGGTAGGTTTCGCCGCCAATACCCGTGCGGGAGAGACCACCGTTGCAGCACCTGACGGTGGCGCCGAAGGGGCAAATCCTCCCCGGAACCTCTCAGGCAAAAGGACCGCGTCGGGTTGGCACCTCTGGAGTCTGCGACAGAGGGGGAGGAGCGCATCGCCCCTATCCCGCGACTCAGAGAGTGTGGCTATGACGAGTTTCGCCGCGCGGCACATCGGCCCTTCCGCCGATGAGCAGGCCCGCATGCTCAAGACCGTCGGGTACGAGTCGGTCGAGGACCTCATGACCGCCGCGATCCCCGGTTCGATCCGCTGGCACCAGCCGCTCGACCTGCCGCCGGCGGCGTCCGAGGCGGAGGTCCTCGCGGAGCTGCGCGCGCTGGCGTCGGCCAACCGGCCGCTCGTGTCGATGATCGGTCTCGGGTACTACGGCACGCACACGCCGCCGGTGATCCTGCGCAACGTGCTCGAGGACCCGTCGTGGTACACGGCCTACACGCCCTACCAGCCGGAGATCAGCCAAGGCCGCCTCGAGGCGCTGCTGAACTTCCAGACCGTGGTCGCCGACCTGACCGGGTTGCCGGTCGCGGGCGCGTCGCTGCTGGACGAGGCCACCGCCGCCGCGGAGGCGATGACGCTCGCGCGGCGCTCGTCGAAGGCGAAGTCGGACGTGTACGTCGTGGACGCCGACACGCTGCCGCAGACCCTCGCCGTCATCCGGACCCGGGCGGAGCCGCTCGGCCTCGAGGTGCGCGTCGTGGACGTCACCGTCGAGGAGCTGCCGGAGGAGTTCTTCGGGCTGCACCTGCAGTACCCGGGGGCCTCCGGCGTGGTGCGCGACCACGAGGCGCTCGTCGCGCAGGCCCACGAGCGGGGCGCGATCGTCACGGTGGCCGCCGACCTGCTCGCCCTGTGCCTGCTGCGCGAGCCCGGCGCGATCGGCGCCGACGTCGCCGTCGGCAGCGCGCAGCGCTTCGGCGTGCCGATGGGCTTCGGCGGCCCGCACGCCGGCTACATCTCGGTCCGCCAGGGGCTGGAGCGCACGCTGCCCGGCCGGCTCGTCGGTGTGTCCAAGGACGCGGGCGGCGCCCCGGCGTACCGGCTCGCCCTGCAGACGCGTGAGCAGCACATCCGCCGCGAGAAGGCGACGAGCAACATCTGCACCGCCCAGGTGCTGCTCGCGGTGACCGCGAGCATGTTCGCGGTGTACCACGGGCCGGACGGGCTGCGCGAGATCGCCGCCCGCACCCACGACATGGCGGTGCGCCTCGCCGCCGGGCTGCGCTCCGGCGGGGTCACCACCGAGCACCTGGCGTTCTTCGACACCGTCACCGCCGTCGTGCCCGGCCAGGCCGGCCAGGTCGTCGAGGCGGCCGCCGCCCGCGGGATCAACCTGCGCCGCATCGACGCCGACCGGGTCGGCATCGCCTGCGACGAGACGACCACGTTCGGCCACCTGCGCGACGTGCTCGCCGCGTTCGGGCTGGCGCACGCCGACGTGACCGCGCTGGACACCACCGACGCCGTGCCGGCCGGGCTGCGCCGCGCGTCGGCGTACCTGACCCACCCGGTGTTCGCCAGCCACCGGTCGGAGACCGCCATGCTGCGGTACCTGCGCAAGCTCTCCGACAAGGACTACGCGCTCGACCGGGGCATGATCCCGCTGGGCTCCTGCACGATGAAGCTCAACGCGACCACCGAGATGGAGCCGATCACCTGGCCCGAGTTCGCGAACATGCACCCGTTCGCGCCGGCGTCGCAGACCCAGGGCTACCGTCGGCTGATCGGCGACCTCGAGCGCTGGCTGGGCGAGGTGACCGGCTACGACGCGGTGAGCCTGCAGCCCAACGCCGGATCGCAGGGTGAGCTCGCCGGCCTGCTCGCGATCCGCGCCTACCACCTCGAGCGCGGCGACGCCGAGCGGGACATGTGCCTCATCCCGTCCAGCGCACACGGCACCAACGCGGCCAGCGCCGTCATGGCCGGCATGCGGGTCGCCGTCGTCGCCTGCGATGAGCTCGGCAACGTCGACCTCGGCGACCTCGAGAAGAAGATCGAGCAGCACCGGGACCGGCTCGCCGCGATCATGGTGACGTACCCGTCGACGCACGGCGTGTACGAGACCGCCATCTCCGACCTGTGCGCGAAGGTGCACGAGGCCGGCGGTCAGGTCTACGTCGACGGCGCCAACCTCAACGCGCTGCTCGGCTACGCCAAGCCCGGCAAGTTCGGCGCCGACGTGTCGCACCTCAACCTGCACAAGACCTTCTGCATCCCGCACGGCGGCGGCGGTCCCGGCGTCGGGCCGGTCGCGGTGCGCGCGCACCTGGCGAAGTACCTGCCGTCGCACCCGTTCCTGGCCGCCGACGCGCCGGTCGGCCCGGTCTCGGCCGCGCCGTGGGGCTCCGCCGGCATCCTGCCGATCCCGTGGGCGTACCTGCGGCTGATGGGCCCGGAGGGGCTGAGCCGGGCGACGGCGACCGCGGTGCTGGCGGCCAACTACGTGGCGGCGCGGCTGCGCGAGCACTACCCGGTGCTGTACAGCGGCGCCGAGCACCTCGTCGCGCACGAGTGCATTCTGGACCTGCGGGGGATCACGAAGGTCAGCGGCGTGACCGTCGCCGACGTGGCGAAGCGGCTCATCGACTACGGCTTCCACGCCCCGACGATGTCGTTCCCGGTCGCCGGCACGCTCATGGTCGAGCCGACCGAGAGCGAGGACCTGGGCGAGCTGGATCGCTTCTGCGACGCGATGATCGCGATCAAGGGGGAGATCGACCGGGTCGCGGCGGGCGAGTGGCCCGCGGGCGACAACCCGCTCGCGAACGCGCCGCACACCGCCGCGGTGGTTACCGCCGACGAGTGGGCGCACGCCTACTCGCGTTCGCTCGCCGCCTTCCCGAGCGCCGCGGCCCGGGAGGCGAAGTACTGGCCGCCGGTGCGCCGCATCGACGACAGCTACGGTGACCGCAACCTGGTGTGCGCGTGCCCGCCGGCCTCGGCTTACGAAGAGTGACGGCGGGATAACTACACAGCGTTACGTTATGCGGCGCTGACGAGGGTGTGAGGAGCCGGGCCACGGTGCGGCTCAATCACGCTGCAATCGGGAAGAAGCTCGCCGGTGTCCTCAAAGACGATCACACCGTTGCATAGAAGGCTCCAACCCTGCTCCGGGTGGCTCGCCGTGGTCTTGGCGGCCTCCCGGTCGGAGTCGGCAGCGGTGGGGCAGGGTGGCAGGTGCTGGCAGAGCATCGGGGGTCTCCGATTGAGAGATTCAGTTGAGGCCTGTGTGGTTGTTCACATGACCAGTGATGCACGCTACTACGGCCAACGACACTATTCCGAACATGTGACGACACAACTTGGGGATAATCCACCCTTCGTATGAGCACACTAGGGCCGGTTGTCGGGTACAGGCCCGGGACTGTGGATCTTCACCCTCCCGGGCTACCCGACGCATGTCGCACACGGATCTGGGAGCGCTCCCGGCTCGAATGGTACGCCGGTGACGGTGGAGACCCACTTCGATTACTGACCGAGTTCGCCTCGACACACGGCGTACCGATGCAGGACATCTCGTGGTCACCTAGCGTTACTGACCCGTCCACCTGTGGCATCGCGGTCCTCCTGGCGCCACCCTCTGTAACTTCCACGCCCTCACCCGCCGTACCCGATCTGGTGGCCATCGCCTACTCGCACGCCCCCCGGAGCTCACCCGCCGGGGGCGCTGAGCCCGCCGGTCGCGGGACTGTCGGATATTGGACACCGAGCTGGAAACCGGCCGAGCACGCCGCGGCGGTCGACTCGGTGCGCGACGCGATCGCCCGCGGCGACGTCTACGTCGTGAACCTCGTCGGCCACGCCAGCGCACCCTTCACCGGCGACCCCGCCGCGGCGCTCGCCCGCGTCGCCGCCCTGCCCGGCGCCCGATACGGCGGCGTCCTGCGCGGCCGCGGCTGGTGGGTGGCGACCGCCTCGCCCGAGACCCTCGTCGCCGTCGCCGGCGGCCGCGTCGTCACCCGTCCGATCAAGGGCACCCGCCCGGCCACCGCCGCGGGCCGCGCCGACCTGCTCGCCTCCGCCAAGGAGCGCGCCGAGCACGTGATGATCGTCGACCTCGAGCGCAACGACCTCGGCCGCGTCGCCGAGACCGGCACCGTCCGCGTCGACGAGCTCTTCGCCATCCGCCGCTGGTCCGGCCTGTGGCAGGCCGAGTCGACGGTGTCCGCGCGGCTCGCGCCCGGCGTCGGCCTCGCCGACCTGCTCGGCGCGATCTGGCCCGGCGGCTCGGTCACCGGCGCGCCGAAGCTCGCCGCGATCGACGTCGCCACGCGGCTCGAACCCGTCGGTCGCGGCCCGAGCATGGGCGCCTGCGGCTGGATCGGCCACGGCCCCGACGGCCGCGTCGAGATCGACCTCGGCCTGACCATCCGCACCGTCGCGGTCGCCGGCGGCCGCGCGCACCTGTGGGCCGGCGGCGGCATCGTGTGGGACAGCGACCCCGCCGCGGAGGTCGCCGAGGCGGCCGCGAAGACCGCCCCGATCAAGGCCGCCCTGCGCGGCGTGTAGCGGTGTTCGGCATCTTTGTAGGTGGTCGCGTCGTCATGTGTGGTCGCGGCTTTACGGGTGGTCGCGGCGCAGCGACACCTGGAACGCGCGCCGCGACGGCTCCGGCTCCTCGTGGAACGACGCGAACAGCGAGCACGACAGCGGCGCGTCCGGCGCCGTGACCCGGTGCGCCGTCACGTGCGGCGAGTCCCAGTGCACCCGCGGCAGGTTCTGGCTCGGCCCGAAGCACGCGTCCAGCTCGGCCCGCGTCAGCGCCGGCTCCGCGAACCGGATCTCCACCGACCCCAGCCCCGCCCGCTCGTTCATGAACAGCTGCAGCCACGCCGTCCCCGGCGGGCTCGGCTGCACGAACAGCCGCCCGAAGTCGTCCTGCGTCGGCGCCGGCAGCCCCAGCAGCGCCGCCACCTCCGCCGCGTGCTCCGTCGTCACGCCGCAGATGCGCTGCGTCCACGCCCACAGCAGGTCCGTGGTCACCGGCCGCGCCACCAGGTCCAGCAGGTGGCTCGGCACGGGCGGGCGCCGCCACGACGCCGGCCAGTCGTCGAGGTCGGCGAGCTCCGCGCCGTCCACGATCAGCGTGTACAGCGGCGCCGCCGGGAAGTCGTTGACCCGCACGGTGAGCGTTCGCCCGTCCACCTCGGCGCGGTACGGGAACTCGCCGTCGCCGGAGTGCTCCCACGCGATGGGCCGGTCGGTCAGGGCGGTCAGGTCGGTCATGACTGTCCTCAAAACGGCAAAGCAGACCCCGACAGCGTAGGCGGTGTCTGCAAACGCACAGTTGAGGGCCGTCACAGTCACCCCGATATCGCGCGCCGGACCGATAACGTCAAGCCCGCTATGCGCCGCTACCTCATGTGGAGCGTCGGGCTCCTCGCCTACATCGTCGCCGTCTTCCACCGCTCCTCCTTAGGCGTGGCCGGCGTGACCGCCGCCGACCGCCTCGGCGTCGGCACCGCGCTGCTGTCGATGCTGTCCGTGGCACAGCTGGCGGTGTACGCCGGCATGCAGATCCCGGTCGGCGTGCTCCTGGACCGCTTCGGCTCCCGCCGCCTCCTGGCCGCCGGCGGCATCCTGATGCTCGCGGGCCAGCTCGTCTTCGCCTTCGCCGGCGACATCGGCACCGCCATCGCCGCCCGCGTCCTCATCGGCGTCGGCGACGCGATGACGTTCATCAGCGTGCTGCGCATCGTCGCCCTGTGGTTCCCGCCCCGCAGCAACCCGCTCATGGTCCAGCTGACGGGCATGGTCGGACAGTTGGGTGCGCTCTCCTCCGCGGTACCGCTGGTGCTCCTCCTGCGGCACGCCGGCTGGACGCCCACGTTCCTCGGCGCCGCCGTCTTCGGCGCCGCCGCGGTAGTGCTCGTTCTCACCACGTTGCGCGACCAGCCCGCCGACGCCGAGCCCGGTGCCCGTCGCGAGCTGGGCCTGCGCTCGTCATGGGCCCACCCCGGCACCCGCCTCGGCCTGTGGACCCACTTCGTCACGCAGTTCTCGGGCTCGGTGTTCGCGCTGCTGTGGGGCTACCCGTTCCTGACACAGGGCGAGGGCCTGCCCGCCGGCACCGCGGCGCTGCTCCTGTCGCTGCTCACCGTCGGCGGCCTGGTGATGGGCCCGGTGATCGGCCACTTCTGCGGCCGCCTGCCGTACCACCGCTCGACCCTGGTCCTCGCCATCGTCGGCGCGTCGGCCCTGGCCTGGACGGTCGTCCTGCTGTGGCCCGGCCGCGCCCCGCTGTGGCTGCTCACGATCCTGGTCCTGGTCCTGACGGTGAACGGCCCCGGCTCGATGATCGGCTTCGACTACGCCCGCTCGTTCAACCCCGCCGACCGCATCGGCGGCGCGACCGGCATCGTGAACGTCGGCGGCTTCGTCGCCTCGATCCTGCTGATCGTCGCCGTCGGCGTCCTCCTCGAGGTCCAGACCGCGCCGGGCGCCGAGCACCCGTCGCTGTCCGCGTTCCGGTGGGCGTTCGCCGTGCAGTACCTGCTGTGGGCGCTCGGCGCCGTGCAGGTCTACCGTTACCGCCGCACAACGCGCCGCCGCGTGGCAGCGGAGGAGCCCAGCCTGGCGATCGCCTGACCAGCACGTCGTCACGGTACGTGACCGGATTTCACGGCGGGTGATCGACGGCGGTCGCGATTTGGTGAGGTGGTCTAGGGTGTAAGGAAACCGGCCCGCACCGCACGACATCGCATTCGCCGACTTGGGACGCGCCTCGGCCGACGCATCGCAGGCCATCGGCGACGGCCACAACGACCACGTCCGCCCACTCGCACGCGCCCGCGCGAACCCGGCGCGACGGCGCCAGCCACGCGCGACCGCGCCAGCCACGCGCCCGCGCCGCCAGCCACGCGCCCGCGCCGCCAGCCACGCGCCCGCGCCGCCAGCCACGCGCGACCGCGCCGGCGGCCACGCGCGACCGCGCCAGCACCGCGCGAATCTGCGCGGTCGCCGAGCGTGGGTTCAGGCCCCGGGCCGGCCGGGGTTGGCGAGGAAGTCGGCGACTGCGCTAGGAGGAACGATTGCGCTAGGAGGAAGGAGACAGCGTCCGCCACAGGAACTCGAACGCCAGCGCCCACTTGAACGCCAGCTGCGCGTTGTCCGCAGCGCCGCCGTGCCCGCCCTCGATGTTCTCGTAGTACGTGACGTCCTTGCCGTGCTCGCGCAGCAGGGCGACCATCTTGCGGGCGTGCCCCGGGTGGACGCGGTCGTCGCGGGTCGACGTGGTGATGAGCGTCGGCGGGTAGGGGACGCCGTCGCGCACGTTCTGGTACGGGGAGAACAGCGACAGGTAGGCCCAGTCGGCGGGGTCGTCCGGGTCGCCGTACTCGGCCATCCAGGACGCGCCGGCCAGGAGCAGGTGGTAGCGGCGCATGTCCAGCAGCGGGACGGCGCAGACGATCGCGCCGAACAGCTCGGGGTAGCGGGTCAGCATCACGCCCATGAGCAGGCCGCCGTTGGAGCCGCCCTCGATGCCCAGGCGGTCGCGGGTCGTGATGCCTCGCGCGACCAGGTCGGCGGCGACCGCGGCGAAGTCCTCGTAGGCGCGGGGGCGGTTCTCGCGCAGGGCCGAGCGGTGCCACGCCGGGCCGTACTCGCCGCCGCCGCGGATGTTGGCCACGACGTAGGTGCCGCCCTCGGCGAGCCAGCCGCGGCCGATGATCGGGTTGTACGACGGGACGCGGGAGACCTCGAAGCCGCCGTAGCCGGACAGCAGCGTCGGGGCGGGGGCGGCGTCCTCGCGGCCGACGACGAAGTACGGGACCTGGGTGCCGTCGGCCGACGTGGCGAAGAACTGGCGGGTGGTGATGCCGTCCGACGGGAAGTACGCGGGGCCCTGCTTGAGGATCTCCGGCGCGTCGCCGCCGAGCACGCCGTGGCGCAGCGTCGGGGGGAGGGTGAAGCCGCTGGACAGCAGCAGGTACTGCTCGTCGGCGTCCGGGTTGGTGTCCCACACGTCGGTCTGGCCCAGCTCGCTGCCGAGTACGGTCTTGTGCCACTCGCCGCCGGAGTGTGACAGCAGCTCCAGCCGGCTCTGCACGTCGGAGAGCAGGACCAGGATCAGGCCGGTCCGCGTCCACTCCGCGTAGCTCAGCGACGTGTGCGGGTCGGGGGTGAACAGGACCGTGAGCGTGCGGTCGCCGGCCAGGAAGTCGTCGAGGCGGGTCACGAGGAGCGAGCCGGCGGGGTGCGTGACGTCGCCGACCGCCCAGTCGGTGCGGACCCGCACGAGGAGCCACTCGCGGTGCACGTCCACGCCGGCGTCGTCGGGGACGTCGATGCGGGCGAGCTCGCCGGCCGTGTAGAGATACCGCTCGGCGTGGAAGAAGTCGAGCGAGCGGCGGATGACGGCGCGCTCGGTGTCGGAGCTGGGGTCGCTGCTGGCCCGGACCGAGACGTCCTCGGGGGCGGCCTCGAAGATGACCGGGGCCTCGGCGACGTCGGTGCCGCGCTGCCAGACGCGGACCTGCCGCGGGTAGCCGGAGGACGTCATGGATCCGGGGCCGGTGTCGGTACCGACGAAGAGCCGGTCGGCGTCGATCCAGCTCACGTCGCTCTTGGCCTCGGGCAGCACGAAGCCGTCCTTGACGAACTCCAGGGTGTCGAGGTCGAACTCGCGCACCACGGCGGCGTCGGCGCCGCCGCGCGACAGCGACAGCAGGCAGCGGCGCTCGCCGGCGAGCGGGCCGGTGCGCAGGAACGTCACGCCCTGCCACACCCAGTTCTCGTCCTCGGCGGCGGCGAGCGCGTCGAGGTCCAGCACCGTCTGCCAGGCGGGGTCGTCGCCGCGGTAGTCCTCGAGGGTGGTGCGCCGCCACAGGCCGCGCGGGTGTGCGGCGTCCTTCCACAGGTTGTACACACGCCGCCCGTGCCAGGCGATCATCGGGATGCGGTCGTCGGCGTCGAGGACGGCCCGGATGCCGTCGTAGGTCCGCGTGAAGCGATCATTGCCGGTCAGCGCCGCCGTGGTCTCGGCGTTGCGCTCGCGGACCCAGGCCAGCGCTCGCTCGCCCTCGACGTCCTCGAGCCACAGGTACGCATCGTCGCGGGTGATCGTTTCCGTCATCCGATCAGTCTGACCGAAGGGCGGCCGCTTCGCCCACCCGATCGCGTCCACGGCGCGGCAGGGCGGCTGCGAACGTGTCCGGCGGCACAGCCTTGTGAGCCGCACACGGAGAAGGCGTCGCCGAGCGGATACGCGCGCCGCGTTGCACCGCGAGCTCAAGTTTTTGCGCGTTCCGAAACCTTGCGGGTCGCGCACGTTTTGCTACGCTGGAGTCATGGAACCGGGGCTTCGCGAGCGCAAGAAACAGGCGACACGCCACGCGCTCGCCCTGGCCGCGCTGCGCCTGACGGTCGAGCGCGGCCTGGACGGCGTGCTGGTCGAGGACATCGCGGCCGAGGTCGGCGTCTCGCCGCGGACGTTCAACAACTACTTCTCGAGCAAGGCCGAGGCGATCTGCGCCCTGGCCCTGGACCGCGCCCAGCGCGCCGGCGCCGCGCTGCGGGCCCGCCCCGCGGACGAGCCCCTGCGCGCGGCGATCGAGGCCACGGTCCTCGCCGAGTTCTCCGGCGGCGCGGTGCCCGACCACGTCCCGGACCGGGTCTGGTTCGCCGGACTGCGCCTGGTCCTGGCCACCCCGGCGATCGAGGGCGAGTACCTGCGGGTGCGCGCCGCGATGCAGGAGGCCCTGTCCGCGGCGATCCGCGACCGTCTCGGCCTGCCTGCGGAGTCCCTGCTCCCGGACGTGATCGGCGGCGCGGTGGCGGCGGCCTGCGATGTGGCATCGCATCGCTGGCTGTACGCGGACCCGCCGGTGCCGCTGCGCTCCCTGCTCGAGGAAGCGCTGCGCCACCTGGCCGACTACTGAGACACCTGGCTCTACAGACATCTGGCCCTAATCTAAAGTCGGAAATAAGCGAAATGTCGGATAAATCTGGCGCGCCAGCGCCGGATTTATCCGTCCAAATCACACTGGGGGCGATCTGCATGCATGTCGAAGTGTTCGGGAAAGGGTCAGGGCCCGCGCTGCTGCTCATTCCGGGCGGCGCCGGGGACGCGGGCACGTTCGGGCGGCTCGCGGCGGAGTTCGCCGGCGAGCGCACCGTCATCACGTACGACCGCAGAGGGTTCAGCCGCAGCCCGATCGACGAGGCCGACCTCCCGCGCCGGTACGACATCGACGTCGAGGACGCCGCGCGGCTCATCGACGAGCACGGGGGAGGGCGCGCCGACGTGCTCGGCAGCAGCTCCGGCGGGATCATCGCGCTCGGGCTCGTCGCGCGGCACCCCGGCAAGGCCGGCGCCGTGGTCGCGCACGAGCCGCCGCTGACCGCGATGGTGGGCGACGGTGAAACGATCCGGAAGGGGTTCGACGACGTCGTCGAGGTGCTGCGCCGCGACGGGGCCGAGGCCGCCATGCGGCACTTCGGGGAGGTCACCGGGCTCGGGCATCGCGAGCCGCCCCCGCTGGAGCTGCTGCCGGAGCCGGTGCGGGAGCTGCTGCGGCGGCTGGCCGGCAACGCCGGGTTCTTCGTCGAGCAGGAGCTGCGGCGGTACACCGCTGTCGAACCCGACCTCGAAGCCGTCCGCGGAAGGGTGGTGGTCGCGGCCGGCGATCGGTCCGGCGAGCAGTTCCCGGCCCGGGCCGCCCGCGGGCTCGCCGACCGCCTGGGCACGACGGCGGTCACGTTCCCGGGCGAGCACGTCGGCTACCTGGAGTACCCGGCAGAGTTCGCCGAGAAGCTGCGCGAGGTGTTCAGCCGAGCGAAGTGAGCCGCTCGCCGAGGTCGGTGCGGCGGTAGTCGAGGCGGCGGCCGTTGCGGGCGGCGACGATCAGCCCGGCGTCGCGCAGCGCGGTCAGGTGGTGCGACGCCGTCGCGGGCGCCACACCCAGCCGTGAAGCCACGTCGCCGGTGCTCGACGGGGTCGACAGCAGTGTCAGGACCGCGGCGCGGGTCGCGCCGAGCAGTGCCGCCAGGGGCTGCGACGGGGGCGGGGCGGCGGCGAACAGCGCCGCGACGGACCGGGGCGGGTACCACAGCGCCCGCCCCGGTCCGGACTCCAGAATCCAGGCGTGCCGGCCGCTGAACGCCGTCGGCAGGATCGTCAGCGGATGGCCGTCGAGGTGCCACGGCGGGTACTCGGCGTCCTTGAGGTAGTCCAGCCGCAGCGCGTCCGGGTCCCAGCGCAGCCGCGGGTGCAGGTCGTCGAGGAGGGCACGCGGGCCGGGGAACGCCGCGGTGGCCGTGCGGTGGGCGATCTCGGCGTCGGCGAGCGAGCGCAGCCGGGGCCAGAGGTCGGCGAGCGCAACCGTGAAGTACCGCCGGATCTGGCCGATGAGCGGGGGCAGCAGCGCCGCCGGGTCCACGCACGGCACGCCGGCGGCGTCGAGCTCGGCGGCGACGCGCTCCGGCGGGGTCGCGGCGATCGCGGCGAGCTCGTCGCGCAGGCTCGGGCGGGCTGTCTGCGGTACCGGCGAAAGGAAATCGGGGACGGCACCCGTCGGCGGGTCGAAGACGCGCCAGAAGACGTCGAGGCCGCCGACCCGGGCGGCGACGCGGGCGCGCCAGCGGGCGTGCTCCCACGAATTGGAGCGCAGCGCCATCGTGCTCGTGACGACCTCGGCCATCGGCGAGTGGGCGAAGCGCAGCCGCAGCAGGTCGTCCGGGGCCAGCTCCAAGCGCTTCACGATGACCATTCGAGCACGTTCGAACGGCTTCGGCCCAGTCGGCGGCGCGGCCTAGCGTGCGGCGCATGCAGTACACGAAACTCGGCCGCACGGGGCTCGCGGTGAGCCGGCTGTGCCTGGGCACGATGAACTTCGGCTGGCAGCTCGGCGAGGCCGACTCCCACGCGATCCTCGACCGGGCCGTCGCCGACGGCATCAACTTCGTCGACACCGCCGACATGTACGGCGCCCGCGACTACGAGGGGACCGCCGAGAGCTACATCGGCTCGTGGTTCGCGAAGACCGGGCGGCGCGACGAGATCGTGCTCGCCACGAAGGTGTACCAGCCGATGGGGGACGGGCCGAACGACCGCGGACTGTCGGCACGGCGCATCGTGGCGGCCTGCGAGGCCTCGCTGCGCCGGCTGGGCACCGACCGCATCGACCTCTACCAGATGCACCACGTCGACCGCGGCACGCCCTGGGACGAGATCTGGCAGGCGATGGACCTTCTGGTCGCGCAGGGCAAGGTGGTGTACGTCGGGAGCTCCAACTTCGCCGGCTGGCACCTGGTGGCCGCGCAGGCCGCCGCCGAGCGCCGCCGCTCGCTCGGGCTGGTCAGCGAGCAGCTCAAGTACAGCCTGCTCACGCGCGAGGTCGAGCTCGAGGTGGCGCCGGCCGCGCAGGCCCTCGGCGTCGGGCTGCTGCCGTGGTCGCCGCTCGCGCAGGGGCTGCTCTCCGGCGCGCTGCGCAAGCACCGCGAGGGCGCGGCCGGGCGGACCACGTCGCACGCCGCCGCACGGGTGCTCGAGCACCGGGAGGTTCTCGAGGGGTACGAAGGGTTCTGCGACGAGCTCGGCCGGCACCCGGCGGCCGTCGCCCTCGCCTGGCTGCTCGCCCGGCCCGGCGTCACCGCCCCGATCGTCGGCCCGCGCACGCCGGACCAGCTCGACCTGGCGCTCGAGGCCCTCGAAACGACGCTCGGCGATGACACCGAGGCCCGGCTGAACGAGCTCTTCCCGCCGGTCGGCCGCGGCGGACCCGGCCCGGAGGCGTGGGCCTGGTGAGGTTGTCGAGCCGTCGCCGGACGCCGCCGCGGGCTTTTGCGACAAGTCGGGCGCTGGCGCGCCACGACTTGTCGGATTTTTCGCCTGCCGGGCGATAAATCCGCCCAAAAGCTCGCTCGGCGCCGGTCGTCGTCACGCCCGCCGCGGCCGCCGGTTCGGTTCCGCAGCGCACCCACGGGGAGCGGCGGTGCCCGCGGGGAGCGGCGACGCCCGCGGGGTGCGTTCCGGGCCGCCGGCGGCGTTCTATTTCCACGATCATGCGTTTTCGACCCTGTTCCGGGCCGAGTTTGCATGATCGTGGAAAGAAATGCTGGCGAGCGCTTCGGGCCGGCCGAGCAGTAGCACTAATCGGTTTGTTGTGGAAACCTGTCTGTATGACTTCCGATGCGGTTCCTGCCGGTGGCGACCCGCGCCGGCTGCTGGCCGACGCGCGCGACCTCGCGCGCCGGGTCCGTCTCGCCCAGCAGGTGACGTGGCTGCCGCTGCTGGTGCTGGCCGTGGTCACCTTCGGGGCGATCCTTGTGTACCGCTTCGCCCACCCGATCCTCAGCGACTGCCGTGCGGTGCAGGACGGCCGGCTCTGCAAGGGCTGGTTCCGGGCCGCCGCGTTCTACTGGTGGTCCGCGTCGGTGCTGGCCTACGTCGCGATCGCCGTCGGCTACCTGCGGGTGGCCCGGGCCAGGGGGCTCGGCGCCCGAGTCTTGCCGTACGTGCTCACCGGCGTCGGGCTCGTCGTGCTCTCCGCCGCCGCCACGGCGACCTGGCGCCTGCTCGACTACCCGTACGGCCCCGCAGGCCCGCCGGCGTTCGTCCAGTTGCTGTTCCGGCTGGTCGACCCGACCGGCGCGATCGGCCTGGCCCTGCTGGTCCTCGCGTGGCTGGAGCGACGCGTCGCGCTGCTGCTGTTCGCCGTCGGGTACCTTGCTGTGGTGCTGGTGCCGATCAACTTCGGGTGGGGAGCGCACTGGGGCATGCAGTGGCACTTCGCGCCGCAGCTGGTCATCAACGGCGGCGTGCTCCTGCTGGGCAGTGCCGGCTTCGCCCTGGCGCAACGGCTGCGGCGGCCGCAATGACCAGCCCGGTCGAGACCCCGCACCCGGTCACCGGGCTCGACGACGTGGTGCATCAGCGGGTCCGGCTCGGCATCCTCACCATCGCGCACGAGGCCCGGCGGGTGGAGTTCGGCTTCCTGCGCACCCAGCTCGAGCTGACCGCCGGCAACCTCTCCCAGCACCTGAGCGTGCTGGAGGCGGCCGGGCTGGTCGAGGTCGAGAAGGGCTACGCCGGCAAGCGCGGCCGGACCTGGATCACCCTCACCGCGGCGGGCGACGCCGCCCTCGCCGAGGAGATCGCCCGGCTCAAGCAGCTGATCGCCCGCGTGGAGACAACCGGCGGCGAGTAGCTACCGGGTGACTACTGGGCGTGCTCGGCGAGGACGGCGTCGGACAGGGCCGGCCAGACCTCCGCCGCCCAGTCGCCGAAGTTGCGGTCGGTCAGGCACGCGCAGGCCAGGCCGGCGTCGGGGTCGACCCACAGGAAGGTGCCGGTCTTGCCGAAGTGGCCGAAGGTGCGCGGGCTGTTGTGCGCTCCCGTCCAGTGCGGGGACTTGCCGTCGCGCAGCTCGAAGCCGAGGCCCCAGTCGTTCGGGTCCTGACGGCCGAAGCCGGGCAGGACGCCGGAGAGGCCCGCGTACTGCACCGTCGTCGCGTCCGGCATCAGGTCGGGCACGAGCGACGGGTCGAGCAGCTCCTGGCCCAGCAGCGCGAGGTCGGACACGGGGCCGATCGCGCCGGCGGCGGGGGAGCCGGCCAGGCGGGTGCCGCCCATGCCGAGCGGGCGCAGCACCGACTCGGTCATCAGCTCGGCGAACGTGCCGCCGGTGCGGGTCAGCACGAAGTCGGCGAGCAGCTCGAAGCCGCGGTTGGAGTAGATGCGCTTGCGGCCCGGCGCGGAGAGGATCGACGGCTCGTCGAAGGCGACGCCGGAGGTGTGCGCGAGCAGGTGGCGCACCGTGGCGCCCTCGGGACCGGCCGGCTCGTCCAGCAGTACGTCTCCCCGCTCCACCGCCACGAGGACCGTCAGGGCCGTGAGCAGCTTCGTGACCGACGCCCACGGCAGGGCGGTGTCCGGGCCGTGGCGGTCGCGGACACCCTTGGCGTCCACGACCGCCACCGCTGCGGTCTGTACGGGCCAGCTGCTCACCAGGTCGAGTGCGCTCACCCGTTGAAAACTACGGCAACGCGTTGAGGAACGGCTCCTGGGAGTTCATGAACTCCCAGTTGTAGTACCGGTCCCAGTTGATCGACCAGGTCATGAGGCCGCGGAACGCCGGTGAGGTACCACCGCGCAGTGTGTATGAACCGCAGCCGCTGCCCTTGACGAGGCAGTTGACCGCGCTCTGCACCACGGCCGGAGCCACGTAGCCGTTGCCGGCGCTCACCGCGGCCGGCACGCCGATGCCGATCTGATCCGGGCGCAGGCCGGGGAAGGTCTGGCCGGTGTTGGCGACCGGGAACCCGGCCTTGAGCATGTCGGTCATGGCGATGTGGAAGTCCGCGCCGCCCATGGTGTGGTACTGGTTGTCCAGGCCCCAGATCGGGCCCGAGTTGTAGTCCTGCACGTGCAGGATGGTGAGGAAGTCGCGCACCGCGTGGATGACCGGCAGGTAGGAGCCGGCGCGGTTGTCGCCGTTGCTGGTGCCGCCGTAGAACTGGTAGCCCAGCTGCACGAAGAACGTCTCGGGCGCCATGGTGAGCACGAACTTGGTGCCGTACTTGGCCTTGAGGGACTTCAGGGCCGAGATGAGGTTCACCACCACCGGCGTGGTCGGGTTGCGGAAGTCGCTGTCGCCGGCGTTGAGGTACAGCGAGTGCCCCTCGAAGTCGATGTCGAGCCCGTCCAGGCCCCACCGGTCGATGATCGCGCTCACCGAGGAGACGAACGCGTCGCGGGCGGCGGTCGTGGTCAGCTGGACCTGGCCGTTCTGCCCGCCGATGGAGATGAGCACCTTCTTGCCCTGCGCCTGCTTGGCCTTGATGGCGGCGAGGAAGTCCGCGTCGCTCTCCACGTTCGGGCACTCCGCGGCGGAGCAGCGGTTGAAGCGGATGTCGCCGGAGGTGACGCTGGTCGGCTCGCCGAACGCGAGGTCGATGACGTCCCAGGCGGCCGGGATGTCGGCCATGCGGATGTAGCCGGAACCGTTGGCGAAGCTGGCGTGCATGTACCCGATGAGGGCGTGCTTCGGCAGGCCGGTCACCGGGGGTTGCGAGGTGGAGGAGGACGGCGACGCGGAGGGTGATGCGGAAGGCGACTTGGACGGGGACGTGTTGGGAGTAGTGGGAGGGGTTGACGTCGGCGGCGTGTCCGGGCCGTCGAGCGAGATGTCGTCGGCGTTGTAGGCGCCGGTGCCGTACCAGCCGTGCAGGAACACCTGGACCGACGTCTGCCCGGCGCCGGTGGTGAACGGCACCGTCAGCTTGGTGTAGGCGGAGGCGGCGGGCGTCCAGGTGGAGGCGCCGCCGGTGACCCCGATGTAGACGTAGTTGCCGCGGACCCAGCCCGACAGGGTGTACGCCGTGTTCGGCTGGACGGTGACGGTCTGCGTGCACTGCGCGTTGTCGGAGGCGGTCGCGTTGCCGTTGAGGGCATAGCTGCCGGAGTGCACGGGCGAGGTGACCGCGCCGGACCCGGAGCCGGTGCACGACCAGCCGGAGAGGTTCCCGCTCTCGAAGCCGGGGTTGGACAGCAGGTTGGCCGCATAGGCGTTGGTGGCCACGAACAGGCCCGTGACCAGCAAGGCGGCGGCGCCGAGGACGATCGCGACGCGCTTCATGGGCGACTCCCATCGATGGTGGTCGCCATTATTAGGTTTGTTAACTGTTGTTGTCCAGAGCTCTTAACCCTGCGGTAATGATCTCGACGATCCGCCGGCGGCCCGCCTCGTCGGTCCCGGCCGCCTCGCGGGCCACGCACGCGACGATGAGCGCCTTGACGTCGGCCGGCGTCACGTCGGGCCGCACCGCGCCCGCTGCCTGGGCGTCGGCGAGCAGTGCCGCCTCCATGCCTTCGAGGTCGTGCCCGCCGCGCGCGGCCGCCGCGCCCACGTCGAACCCCGCCCCGGCGAGGGCCTCGGCCAGCCCGCGGTGCGCCGCGGCGACGTCGGCCAGGTACGCCAGGTAGCCGAAGAACGCCGACGCCGGCTCGGCCGTCGCCCGCAGCTGCCCGGCCCGCGCGACGAGATCCTCGACGCGCTCCAGGACGATCGCCTCGTACAGCGCCTCCTTCGTCGGGAAGTGCCGGCTCACCGTCCCGGTGCCCACGCCCGCCCGCCGCGCGATCTCGGCGACCGGCACCGAGAGCCCCTCCGTGGCGAACGCGGCCGTCGCCGCGTCGAGGACCTTGCGCCGGTTGCGCACGCCGTCGGCCCGCACCGCCCACCTTCCTTGTTAAGCGGGATGACCGTCCCGTATATTTCGAACCGGGACGTCCATCCCGATTCTAGGGGGTACGGGCATGTGGACCATCGACGACATCGGCGACCAGACCGGCCGGGTCGCCCTCATCACCGGCGCCAACACCGGCATCGGCTATCGGACCGCCCTCGCGCTCGCCCGCCGCGGCGCGCGCGTGGTGCTCGCCTGCCGCGACGAGGGGCGCGGACGGGCCGCCGCCGCGCGCATCGGCGCCGGGGCGGAGGTCAGGCGCCTCGACCTGACCTCGCTCGCCTCGATCCGCGCGTTCGAGCTCGGCCACGACCGGCTCGACCTGCTGGTCAACAACGCCGGGGTGATGATCCCGCCGTACGGGCTGACAGGCGACGGCTTCGAGACCCAGATCGGCGTCAACCACCTCGGCCACTTCGCGCTGACCGGGCTTCTGCTGGACCGGCTGCTCGCGACGCCCGGCTCGCGGGTCGTCACCGTGAGCAGCAACGCGCACAAGCGTGGCGTCATCGACCTCGACGACCTGCATTTCGCGCGCCGCCGGTACGTCCCGATGACCGGCTACGCGCAGTCGAAGCTCGCCAACCTGCTGTTCACGCACGCACTGCAGCGCCGCCTCGAGGCAGCCGGCGCCGGCACCCTGTCCGTCGCCGCACACCCGGGCGCGGCCCGCACCGAGCTGATGCGGCACAGCCCGGCGCACTTCAGGCTCGTGGTCAGCCGGCGCACCAGGTGGCTGTTCTCCTGGCTGATCCAGGACGAGGAGCCCGCCGCCTACCCCACGCTGCGGGCCGCGACGGACCCGGGCGCGACGGGCGCGGCCTACTACGGCCCCGACGGCTGGGGCGAGTTCACGGGCCGCCATCCGGTCCTCGTCGGTACCGCACCCGCCGTAGCCGACACCGCACTGCAGGACCGCCTGTGGGCGCACTCGCAACGCCTCACCGGCGTGTCCTACGCACTCGTAGCGAGTGAGTCACGGTTTGCCGAGCACTTGGCCGTACCCGCGGCGCCGACGGATGAGCAGTGCCTAGGCAGGAATGCGTAGTCCGGAATCGCTGTTCGGGACCGGCATCTGCGCCGATGGCGGGCCGTTGCGCCGTTCGTAGCGTTGGGGCCGTCATCGATCACAGATCCTGCGAAGGGAACGAACACCGACCATGCGAATCCTGATGATCGCTCCACCGGGCGCCGGCAAAGGGACACAGGGCGCACTGATCGCCAGTCACTTCGGCATCCCGCACATCGCCTCCGGCGACATCCTGCGGGACCACATCGCGCGCCGCACCGACATCGGAAGGGCCGCCGAAGGCTATCTGAACCGCGGGGAGCTCGTGCCCGACGAGATCATGCACGAGACCATCCGGCAGGCCTTCATCGATTCCATGGCCTATGGAAGTTACGTGCTGGACGGCATGCCCCGCACCATCGAGCAGGCGCGCGAAATCCACAAACTCGGCCTGGACCTCGGGATGGAGGCCGACATCGCGCTGCACCTGCAGGCCGATGACGCCGAGGTCACCCGGCGCATGCTTGCCCGGGCCTCAGTCGACGGTCGCTCCGACGACACCGCACCGGTCATCGAGGAACGGCTGCGGCGCTACCACGAGGTCACGGAACCGGTCACGGCCTGGTACAGACTGCGCGGCATCCTCGTCTCGGTCGATGCGATGCGGCCCATCGATGTCGTCGCCCGGGAAATCCTCGTCACCCTCGAGGTGATGCGACCGATGATCGACTACATCCCGGCACGGATGCGCCGCCCGATCGACCTCACCACCCTGGACCGTACGCGCGACGAACTCGCACCGACCGCTCCGGTCGCCGGGATCACCCAACCCGCGGCATGAGCCGCAGTGCAGGCGACGGGCGATCATGGGGTACCACATGATCGCCCGTCATCGCTCAGACGCGCGCCGGCTCGGGCTCCGGTTCGGTGGCCAGCTGCCGGCGCAGCTGCTCGCCCTCGATGTCGACGTTGGGCAGGAGGCGGTTCAGCCAGCGCGGCAGCCACCACGCGGCCCGGCCCAGCAGCGACACGACGGCCGGCACGATCGTCATCCGCACGATGAACGCGTCGATCGCCACGCCGATCGCCAGGGCGAAGCCCATCGACTTGATGACCGGGTCCTCGACGAGCACGAAGCCCGCGAACACCGACGCCATGATGAACGCGGCCGCGGTGACCACCCGCGCGCCGTGCCCCATGCCGTTGATGGTGGCCTGCCGCGGGGTGTCGCCGTGCACGAAGTCCTCGCGCATCCGCGACACCAGGAACACCTCGTAGTCCATCGCAAGGCCGAACAGGATGCCGATGAGCAGGATCGGCAGGAAGCTGACGAGGGGACCGGGCCGGTCGAGCCCGACCAGCGAGCCGAGGTGCCCGTCCTGGAACACCAGCACCGTGATGCCGAACGTGGCACCGACGGTCAGCAGGAACCCGGCCGCGGCCTTGAGCGGCACGAGGATCGAGCGGAACACCAGCATCAGCAGCAGCACGGACAGCCCGACGACGAGCAGCAGGTACTCGGGCATCGCGGCGGACAGCTTCTCCGACACGTCGATGCCGAGGGCCGTCTGCCCGGTGACCGCGAAGTCGGCCCCGCCGATGGTCTTGAGCTTGGCCCGCACCGTGTGTACCAGGTCCTCGGTCGCCGCGTCGGTCGGCCCGGTCTTCGGGATCAGCGGCACCAGCGCGGTCTTGCCGTCGCGGCTGAAGTTCGGCTGGGCGGCGGCGAGCAGGTTCTCGGTGCCGGTCAGCTGCTGGATCGCCTCGCCGGCCTTCGCCTTCGTCACGTCCGGCGAGTCGCCGGACACCACGAGCAGGAGCCGGCCGTTGAAGCCGGGCCCGAAGTTCTGGTCGATGAGGTCGGCGGCCTTGCGGGCCGGGCTGTCGGCCGGGCCGGCGCTCGCACCGGACAACGCGATGCGCATGTGCGAGGCCGGGATGGCGAGGGCCGCGAGGCCGAGCACGCCGACGAGGATCACCGGCACCCGCAGCCGGATCATCCAGCGGGCCCAGCGGAAGCCGAACGTCTCGGTGTGGTGCGCGGCGCCGTTGTCGGCCGTGCGGCGCTGGGCCCGGGACAGGATCCGCCGCCCGGAGAAGGCGAGCAGCGCCGGCTGCAGCGTGATCGCCACCAGCACCGCCACGGCCACGGTGCCGGCCGCGGCCAGGCCCATCACCGTCAGGAACGGGATGTTCACCACGGCCAGGCCGGAAAGGGCGATGACAACGGTGAGCCCGGCGAAGACGACCGCCGACCCGGCGGTGCCGACGGCCCGCCCCGCCGCCTCGTCCGGCTCGAGCCCTTCGACGAGGTTCTGCCGGTGCCGCGAGGAGATGAACAGCGAGTAGTCGATGCCGACCGCGAGCCCGAGCATCAGCGCGAGCACCGGCGCGGTGCTGGTCAGCTGGACGACCCCGGACAGCGCGTACAGGCCCGCCATGCCGGCCCCGACGCCGAGCAGCGCGTTGAGCATCGTCATGCCGGCCGCGACCAGCGAGCCGAACGTCACCAGCAGGACGACCAGCGCGACGACGACGCCGATGCCCTCCTTGCCGCCGACCTCGGGCTCGTGGTTCATCACCTCGCCGCCGTGCTCGACGCGCAGCCCGGCTTTCTCGGCCGCCGCTCCCACCGCCTCGTACGCGGCCCGCTGGTCCTTCGTGACCTTGTCGGCCCGGTCGGCGAACTGCACGGTGACGAGCGCGTACTGCCCGTTGGGCGACAGCGCCCTGGTCGTGAACGGATCGAGCGCCCCGACGACACCGGGCAGCTTGCTGGCCTCCTGGACGATGCCCATCACCGCGGCCTTGTTCGCCTCGTCGGCGACGGTGCCCCCTTGCGGTGCGCCGATCACGATCGTGCCGGTGGCCCCGCTGGCCTCCGGGAACTGCCGCTTCAGCGCGTCGATCGCGCGCTGCGACTCGGTGCCGGGCATCGTGAAGTCGCTCGAGGTCGGCCCCTTGAACGCGGCGGCCGCGCCGCCGAGCGCGCCGAGCACCACGATCCACAGGACCAGCACCAGCCAGCGATGCCGGAACGAGGCCCGGCCGAGCCGGTAGAGCACAGTAGCCATGACGTTCGCGTCCTAACGGGTTTCGGGTGAGGGAACCAGTGCCCGCGTCGCCGCCTCGATCAGCGCGGCACGCAGTGCTTCGTCGGTGTAGCCGTGCATGTCCTGGTCGATACCGAACGCGATCGCCGGGATGCCGGCGAGCACGAGCTTGGCCGCGATGACCGCGGTGGGGGAGCCGGACGCCCCGGCGAGGATCTCGCAGACGGTCTGGGTCATCGCGTGTACGCGTTGAAAGGCCGGCTGTTGCAGCAGCCCTGGCAGGTCGCCGTAGATGACCTGGATCTCCTGGCGGTAGCGCATGCAGAGGTCGACGAACCCTGCGATCGCCTCGATCCGCGCGGCTCTCTCGTCCTGCGTCCGCAGCCGCTCGTGCAGCTGCTCCAGCTCGGCGATGGCGGGAGCGCACAGCGAGGTGAGGATCGCCTCTTTGCTATCGAAGTGGTACAGCAGCGCCGCCTTCGAGCACCCCACGTCCACAGCAATGTCGTGCAGCGAGGTCCCCTTGTACCCTGCGGCCGCGAACAGCCGCGCCGCCGCAGCGAGGATCTCGTCGCGGGTACTACTGCGAGCCACGCCGCACCTCCGTCCGCGCCCTGTCCGATCGGTCAGGTCCCCGGAACAGCATGCCTGGCCGATCGGTCAGTTGCTGACCGATCGGCCAGTTTTGAGAGCTGTGTCACTAGCTCGCTGCGCTCGCCCGGGGGAGCTCCGCTCCACCCGAACCCCCTCAAGGCCTGCAGCGACTCGCCCAGCCCACAAGGAGGTGCTCGGTGCTCACGATCAACTCGACGCGCGGATTCAGTAAGTAGGCCACTATTCCCATCTGAGTAGTGGGCTTATTGTGCAGGCATGACCGTCACCGACGTGCGCCAGTCGGTTCGCCGCATCCTCGACGACCCGTTCATCCCGCGCAAGGACTCCGTCCGCGGCTTCGTCTACGACGTCACAACCGGCAAGCTGGCCGAGGTGCCGTTGGCGGCCTGACCGCTCGTCACTGCGGGAGGGTACTCAACGCGCGGACCGCCGCTACGACAGCGTCGGCGTCGGCCGGCGTCGAACGCGGGTTGACGACGCAGGCCCGCAGCGCGAACACGCCGTCCACAGTGGTCCCGGACAGGAACGCCTCGCCGCCGAGCTGCAGGGCGCTCAACACGCGCCGGTTCAGCGCGTCGAGATCCTCGACGCCGGCCGGGCGCGCGCGAAAACATACGACGCTGAGGCCGCGGCCGAGCAGTTCCAGGTCGTCCGCGGCCTCGACCTGCGCGGCCAGGCGATCGGCGACGGCGAGGTCGTGCTCGATCAGCGACCGGTACCCGTCCACCCCGAGGTGCTTGAGCAGCATCCACACCTTGAGGGCCCGGAACGGCCGGGTCTGCTCGAACCCGTACTCGCTGAACCACACGGGCCCGTCCCCGTCGGTGCGCAGATAGTCCGGCACCAGGCTGAACGCATCGCGGGCAACGGCGGGATCGCGCAGCAGGACGAGGCCCGCGTCGACGGGCACGTACAGCCACTTGTGCGGATCGAGCGCGATGCTGTCGGCGCGGCGCAGTCCCTCCCGGGTCTGCGCGTACCGGTCCAGCAGCAACACCGCCGGGCCCCCGTAGGCGGCGTCGACGTGCAGCCAGACCCCGTGCCGGCCGCACACGTCGGCGATCGCCGGGAGGTCGTCGATCGCCCCGGTGTTCACCGTCCCCGCGCTGGCCAGCACCGCCACGGGAACGCAACCGTCCCGCACGTCGGCCGCGATGAGCTCGTCGAGTGTGTCGGCCCGCAGCCGGCCCTGCGGATCGGACTCGACGATCCGGATGTTTGCGGATCCGATCCCGAGCAGCTCCGCCGCCTTGCGGGCGGACCCGTGCCCCTCCGCTCCCTGATAGAGCACGAACCGCCGGCCCTGCACCCCGTCGCGCCGCACGTCGATGCCGGCCCGCGCCGCCGCCCGATGCCGCGCCGCGGCGAAGCCGGTGAGGGTGGCCGTCGACCCGCCGGAGACGAGCAGGCCGCCGGCGTCCGAGGGCAGGCCCGCCAGCGCGGTGAACCACCGCACCACCTGCCGTTCGACGTGGACCGCGGCGTGGTTGCCCCCGGCCACGCTGGGGTTCATCGTCGCCGCGAGCAGCTCGGCGAGCACTCCGAGCGGGTGCGGCGGCGGGTTGACCCACGCGTAGAACCGCGGATGCCCGTTGCCGAACGGCCACGGCTCGACCAGGGCGGCGAAGTCGTCCAGCACGGCGTCGACGCCGGCGCCGGACATGGGCAGCCCCTCGCTCTCGAACAGCCGGACGACGTCGTCCGGCATCGGCGAGAACGCGGGCCGGTCGGGCAGCGACGCGAGGTGCCGCGCGGCCATCTCGACGACCTGATGGCCGACGGCACGGAACTCGTCGGCGCCCCACTCAAACGACGCGGTCATTCGATCACGGTAGTGGAAGGGCGCTCCGGACCGCGGTTTCGACCGCTGGAGGGCAGGCGCCGTCGTGGAGGGCGTCCAGCGCCAGGAGGGCGGCGCCCGCGACCGGCGGGGTCGACAGGACGGTGAGCGATGCGGCGGGGGACATCCGGGCCAGGCGCGCGACCACGTCATCGTGCAGCTGAGGGTGGCGGGCCGTGAGCACGCCGCCGCCGAGGACCACGGTGTAGGGGCGGTCCAGCAGGCCGAGGCGGGTCGCGGCGACCCGGACGAGCGCCTCGATCTCGTCGGCCATGCGGCGCACGACGCGGCTCGCGACCTCGTCGCCGGCGGCGGCGACCACGAACAGCACCTCGCACAGCTCGTCGAGGCGAGCGGCCGGCAGCTCGCCGAGGTGAAAGGCGATGCTCACCGCCTCGACCGTCGGCCGGTCGAAGTGGCGGCGCACCGCGTCGGTCAGGGCGGTGGACGGGCCGCGGCCGTCCTCCGCCCGGCAGGCGTGGTAGAGGGCCAGCGCCGCGAGGTGGTGGCCGCCGCCCCAGTCGCCGGACAGCTGGCCCAGGGCGGGGAAGCGCGACGTCGCCCCGTCGGCGCGGCGGCCGACCGCGTTGATGCCGGCGCCGCAGACCACGCCGACGGCGTCCGGGTCCGGGGTGCCGGCGCGCAGCAGGGCGAAGAGGTCGTTGTCGACGGTCGACTCGACGGCGAGGCCGAGGGCGGCGACGGCGTTGCTGAGGGCCTCGACCTCGACGGGCAGGTCGGCGCCGGCGACGTAGACGGACAGCTGGTCGAGGCCGATCGAGGAGGGCAGGGCGGCCGCGGCCCGGGCCTCGCCGACGAGGTCGGCGATGCGCGCGACCGCGGCCGGCAGGCCCAGCACGTGCGGCGACGT